>PLZT01000424.1 GCA_003152255.1 Methylocystaceae bacterium
GCGGATGAACTTTCCAGGCGCGCGCGCTTCGCCGCACTTGCGCAAAAAATATCGGAGCCCACGTAAAATACGTCGCGCCAGCGATCGTTTGTCGTCGGGCGGCGCGCGGCCCGCGCGGCGGCTGGCGATGTCGATCATTTGATTAAATGGCGCGTCGATGGAGGCGGTTATGGCAGAACAGGAAACCAACGTTCCCGTGAAAAAAGTGTCCCCGGCGCCAAGGCCATATTCGGAAATGTTCGACTTTCATCCGCTGGAGTCGCTGCGGCGGCAGATCAACAGCCTGTTTCCCGATCTCGCGGGCCACAAGAATCTGTCCGACTTCGAGCCGTTCGAGCGTTTCTTTTCGGGCTGGCCGGCCATTCCGGCGGTCGATCTCGTCGAAAAGGACGGAGAATTCGCGATCACGGCGGAACTTCCGGGCCTCGACGAGAAAAACGTCGAGGTGAAGCTCTCGAATGGAACGCTCACCATTTCAGGCGAAAAGAAGGACGAGCGGGAGAATAAGGAAAAGGATTACTACTTCTCGGAGCGCCGCTACGGCGCGTTCAAACGCGCCTTCCGCCTGCCCGAGGGCGTGGACACGGACAAGATCGAAGCGTCCTTCGACAAGGGCGTGCTGACGGTCCGGCTGCCGAAAACGGTGGAAGCGCGAAAGGCCGAGAAAAAAATCGAGATCAAGTCGAAATAGCGGGCGCGATTCCCCGCGCCTCCGCGGCGGAGGGCTTACGCCTGAAGCACGTATGTTCCCGGCGCGTCGCAAAGCGCCGGGCCCATGGGGGGAAGCAGGACGGGTTCGCCCGAGCGTTCGACGAGCCACGAGACCCACTCCAGCCACCAGGAGCCCTCCTTCGTCGGCGCGAGGCTCGCCCACTCGTCGGGGTCGCTGTAGCGCTCGTCGGCCTGCTTGGTCAGAACCTGGAAGCGCGCGGCCCTATGGCCGGGCTCGGCGACGATGCCGGCGTTGTGGCCGCCGCTGGCGAGGAGATAGGTGACCTCGGCGTCGGTGAGCAAATGAATCTTATGGGTCGACCGCCACGGCGCGACGTGATCCCGCTGCGCGCCGACGGCGAAAATGGGGACGCGAATGTCGTGCAGCGCGACCGCGCGGCCATCCGCGTGAAGGCGCCCTTCGGCGAGATCATTGTCGAGGAAGAGACGCCGCAGATATTCCGAGTGCATCTTGAACGGCATGCGCGTCGCGTCGGCGTTCCAGGCCATCAGATCGCTCATCGGCTCGCGCTCGCCCAGGAGATAGGCCTTCAGCGCATATGACCAGACGAGATCGTTCGAGCGCAGCAATTGAAACGCGCCGGCCATTTGCTTGGTGTCGAGATAACCCTGCTCCCACATCAAATCTTCAAGAAAATGCAGTTGGCTCTCGTTGATGAACAGCGACAGCTCGCCGGCCTCGGTGAAATCGGTCTGCGCCGCGAGCAACGTCAGCGTGCGCAGACGCTCGTCGTTGTCGCGCGCCATCGCGCTAGCGGCGATCGCGAGCAGCGTGCCGCCGAGACAATAGCCGGTCGCGTGAATCCCGCGGTTGGGCAACAGCGCCGTGATCGCGTCCAGCGCCGCCATGACGCCGAGCTTGCGATAGTCCTCCATCCCGAGATCGCGGTCCTCCGGGCCAGGGTTTTTCCATGAGATCATGAAGACCGTGAAGCCCTGGCTCACAAGATATTTCACCAACGAATTACGCGGCGAGAGGTCGAGGATGTAATATTTCATGATCCAGGCCGGAACGATCAATATCGGCTCGGGGCGAACCGCCTCGGTCGCGGGCGCGTATTGAATGAGTTCGATGAGGCGGTTCTGAAAGATCACCTTGCCCGGCGTGACCGCGAGATTTTCGCCGGGGTTGAACGCCTCGGCGCCGACGGGCTTGCCGCGGCTCGCCGCGCGCCCCAAATCCTCCAAAAAATTCTGGAATCCGCGCAGGAGATTGGCCCCGCCCTGCTCCAGCGCGCGCTTTTGCGCTTGCGGATTGGTGAGCAAAAAATTCGACGGCGAATACATATCGAGAAGCTGCCGCGCGACGAAGTCGACGACATTTTCGTGCTGCTTGGTGACGCCGCCGACGTCGGTGGCCGCGCTGTGCCACCATTGTTGATTGAGCAGGAAGGATTGGTAGACAAGNNCCGCCAAGCCGCGCCGCCTTGCGCCATGCCTTTTCGGCGAGTTGCATCTGCTTGCCGGGCGAAGCGGCGAGATGCACGGCCCAATCCCAATAGGCGCCGGCGAGCGCGGCCGGAGAAAGACCGCCGGTGAAATGCGCGAGATTGGCGTGCAGCGCGCGATCGGCGGCGTCGGTCAGCACCGTGCCGGACGCCGAGCCGCCGTCAGAGGATTGGACCGCCAAATCCGAGGCGCGAACACTGTCATGCATGAGCGATCCGCCGGGAGGAAATTGGATGACGCCCATTCATCTTAAGCGCCAAACTATTGCATTGCAATGAACGGGACGCGCGAATCGAACGATGCTCGCGCGAAACCCGCCTGGGCCAAGCCCTGGCGCGTCGCGGCGGTTTGCACAAAACCTCGCTTCGAAATCGACACGGCCTCGATTGTAAGATATTAAACTCGCGATCGAGACCCAAGACACCTTTGTCTCCAACCCATTTTGGCGCCATGCCGGACACGCGTAAGGAAAAAATCGCGCTGGTGCTGCAAGGAGGCGGCGCTCTCGGCTCCTATCAGGCCGGCGCCTATGACGCGTTGCAGCGCGCCGACTTCAAAATCGACTGGGTGGCCGGCATTTCGATTGGCGCGATCAATGGCGCGATCATCTGCGGCAATCCGCCTTCGCTGCGCGCCGAGCGGCTGGAGC
>PLZT01000653.1 GCA_003152255.1 Methylocystaceae bacterium
CCCGGTGAATAAGACGGGCTAGAAACGCTCTGTAAAGAGAAACTGCCTTGTTATGCGCTTTTCTTTTTGTGCTCGGAGATTTAGCTGTCTTCTCTTGATTAAGAACCTCTTCGATCTCGCCCTTGGTTTTCTCCCATTCAGCTAGCCATGGGCGCACGATAACGGGCTCGACGATCATCATAATCTTATCCCGATCAGTGTAATGGGCGCCAAGCTGTGACCTCTTGTCGGGATCGAGGCCTCGCTCGAACAGCGTTCCTAAAATGGACGGATCAATCTCGGCCCAGTCGAGCTCTGAAACCCGCAAAACGAGCTTCAAATCTTCGCTTTCCAGCGGCATCGCAACGTCGTCGTTGAACAGGCCGCCATTGAACCAATCAATCTTTTGCCAAGCGGCTTCTCCACCAAGCCGCATGGCTTTGAAGAGCTCGGATGCCCTTGGCGCAAACTGTTCGGGATTGCTGCTGGCACTTTTCAGGAGCGTCGAGAACAGCTTCTTCGGCAAGAGGTCGACGTCTTCGGCGAACATGCAGAAGACGAGTCTGTTGACGAAGTGGGCGACCTCTTGAGAAGGATGGCCTCGGCCTTGCAAGCGCTGCGCCAACTTGGCAAACTCAGCGGCGGCTTCCTCGGTCAGAGCTTGGCGAGTCCTGGTCGGGCGCAGCTTTTCGGGGTCGGAAAAAACCCACTTCAGTTTCTGACGGACTGCTGGGTTCTTGAGTTCGGTAATGGTGAACTCGTGAACCTGCGAGACGCTATTCGTCCAATTTGTATGGATGCGCAAGCGATCCATGTCGCAAACGACTAGGAGCGGCGGATTTTCCAAGGCCAAAGCGTATTGCTGCAGTTGCACGAACGCAGCATTCAGGTCCTTGCGCTTACCCTTATATTCCCAACCAAAGTGACCCCGTTTCCAAACGTCGGCCCACCCCTCGCCTCCGGTCGTCTTGGTCGCCCCTTTCTCGAAGCAATACCATTCGCCTTTGGGATCGACGTCAGTCGGCGTCGGCTCACCGAGCATGTGGCATAGATCATTGAAATGCGATTGAGCGGCAGCTCTCTCTTTGAGTTCTGAGGCCTGCCATTTCCGAATGAATTGCTCAGGCGTCAATTTGGTCCAGCCTCAGTCTGTCGACTCGATATCGATTTGTCGATCTCAGTTATGCAGCATGCCTGGCCCGCATTGCTATAGGCTGAGGCACAGTGAAAAACGCTGCGTCTCTAACTCGACCGCCGTGCCTTCGATCCCATGCGTGACTGGCCGGGGAAGTCGCCCTTGGCCGCCGCCAGAATCAGCTCCTCGGCCCGCTCCACGTAACGACGGATC
Organism: Methylocystaceae bacterium; assembly: GCA_003152255.1. The sequence goes on from PLZT01000653.1 coordinate 1,328, forward strand.
GACCTCATCGTCGACTCGAAGCCGACGCTGTTCGGATCCCCTGCGAATTGCATGGGAACCCTCTTCGCCCTGGGCCGGCTACGATAGAACTCCTGGATCTTCTCAAGGAATTTGGCGTTGATCTTCGGCTTTCCCTGTGCGGCGTAGAGTTGATAGACCAGCAGAACGTCCTTCACGGTCGTGTGCCGGAACTCCACGCCCGGAGTCAGATGGAACTGGCCCACGCCGGCTGCCTTGGTCCGCCGCCCCTCGATACCGACCGCCTTGGCGACTTCCAACTGTCGAGCCTCGATGATCTCCTTGACCTGCCGCATCGATCGAATGAGCGGCTGCTGGAGCGGGACGGCGAGGTAGACGGTGCCGGGTTCGTCCCCGATCCGGTTAACCTCCCGAACTGCCGTCTCTCCGAACAGGTGGCACTTCTCGACCCACCAGCGGTCGAAGGTCTGCGCTCGCGCGTCGCCCCAGGGCTCATAGAACGACCGGGTCTTCTCGACCTCGCTCGCCAGCGCCGGATCGCCCAGAGCGAGTTTGTAGAATTCGAACCACAGCCGGAAACCCTGCTTCGGCGACATCGGCTACCCCCTGGCGGAAACCCGTCTCCATTCAACAGTAGTGCCTTGTCGGACGCAAGCCGCCTTCCGCATTTGCAAATAGTAGTCAAACAATATTATCCGGACAAATCTATAAAATGACAAATGTCAGAAACTAAGACTGTCAGTGATTAGCTATAAAAAATATGAGATAATGCATCATCATCGAGATCAGGCAATGAAGCCGGACGATGAGGAGGATGTTGTATTATGCCAAATGCAAGGAATACCACGCCGGAGAAACCCGAAATCGCCCAGTCAAAGGCTCCATACGTGGAGCTTGTCTGTGACTTCGGTGAAAATCTCGAAGAGACCCGTCGCCGACTCCATCAGGAAGAATTGGATAGGCGATACCCGATTCTGAGCGAATTGGAGATCGACGCTCGTTACGGGATGGATTGGGAGGACCTGATCGAGCCCCTCTTCCATGAGGTCCGCAGGCTGCGGCTGTCCCTGAATAGGGGCCGGATGAAGTTGGCTCGAGTCAGATCCCACCTCGACTCGATGAAGCCGTCTCTCCGGCTCAAGAAACGGGGAACCTGGGCCTAACCGATTCCACAGGATGCCAGGATCACGCCGCCTCTCCGGGGCGGCCTGGTCTTCCGCCGTGCCCGGGCGATCCAGCCCGGATGTAATACCGGCAGATAAATACACAAACGATCCCCGAACCCGACCGATGAAAGTCATCGGCGGCGACGGGATCCGTCGTGAACTTGAAACGGGAGCCCTCACGGGCAACCTGATCTTCAACCGTACCCAAAAGACAGNNAATCCAGGTCGACGGATACGCCGTCGAGATTCAAGTCCGCGCGATCACGGCCGAGATGGCGGATGAATTGACCGTTACCGGTGTGTCCAGTGCGAGATGCAGCGAGATAGTCGACGACTCCAATCACTTAGAAACCTTCGCCTATGGCATGGATGCCGGGTGGCTCGTGGTGGACGGCGAAATCATGGAGGACCTCCTCCCTGCGGGGAAACGGCCCCAAATTGACCGATGGGAGACGCTTGAGTCCGACAAACACTACTTGGTCGTCACCGACCTGTGGAAAGGGACCCTGCTTGAAGAGACCACGGATAAACCTTTCGACAGGTCGCTGCTGTCGATGGAGGCGGTCGCCTACGAGCTGCCCGATGAAACCTCCAGTATGCTGGTCGATGTGAAATACGACGGTGACAGATCGGAATGGAACATGCGGCTTAAGAGCGAAGACGTTGTTGTCTTCTATCCCGACGGCAAGCGCCGTGAGGTCATCGTCTCCGAGGGATAACCATATCGCTGGAATCCATCCGACTGAACCGAGAGCGCCCCTCCTTCCGGGCCGATACCGGCCGACCGGCGCGGCGGCGCTCGCAGCGGCTCAGGCCGATCCAGCGCCGGTAAGTAATACCAAAAGATAAATAGGCTCTTCTGCAATTTTTGT
>PLZT01000193.1 GCA_003152255.1 Methylocystaceae bacterium
CCGAATTGGAGGTAGTCGACATAGCGCTCGGCACCTTGAGCGGCCGCGCGCGGGTGAAGCGCACCTTGTGGTCGCGCCGCGCTCAGGAATATGAGGCGAAGATCAACTCCGGCGATCTTGTTACGATCGCCGAGGTGGTCCGCGACCTTTATCGCTCGGATACACAGCCGGAGCAGTCTTACTCGGAGCGTCAGCTTTATGAGGCGGCGCTCGATCGCATGGCGCGCGAGGTCGCCGCCGTCCGCAAGCTAATCGACTCGGAAGCGCTCAAGGTGATCGAGACTTTCCTACTGAAGGGGCCGCGCCGCGGAGCCAAGAGCGAAGCCGATCTCGCTGACGACGGCTCGGACGACGCCGACGTGGACCGCGCCGCTTAAGATTGTCGCGCGCGACATCGCAGTGCGCCGTGAATAAAATTTGACGCCGCCCGGCTTCTCGCCGGGCGGCGTTTTCATCTGCGCCGCGGAACTGCTCCGTTCGGCAATTTCGGCTAACTTTCTAAATCATGGCAACCAGACTGCTGAGCTAAAGCCCTGCGAAGTTTCCCGAGCGCGCGGTTCTCGATTTGGCGCACGCGCTCCTTGGAGATGCCAAGTTCGTCGCCCAGTGACTCCAGCGTGACCAGACTTTCGCTCAATCGGCGCTCGCGAACGATGCGGAGCTCCCGCTCGCTTAGCACCGCCAGAGCGTCCATCAGCCACCGCGCGCGACGATCCCTATCTAGCGATTCCTCCACGATTTCATCCGGTAGCGGCTGAGTATCCACGAGGAAGTCCATCCGCTCGCTCACGCCGCTTGATTCGGAGTCGACCATTTGAGCATTTAGGGAGGCGTCGCCGCCGCCCAGCCGCGAGTCCATCAACTCGACATCCGCCCGCGAGACGCCGAGCGAAACGGCGATTGCTTGAAAGGCGTGGCTTGGGCTCTCCGTTTCGCCTCCCTGCATCAGGCGCGCGCGCAACCGCCTCAAGTTGAAAAACAGCGCCTTTTGCGCCGAACTCGTGCCGCCGCGGACGATCGACCAGTTCCGCAGCACGTAATCTTGAATCGAAGCCCGAATCCACCAGGTCGCATAGGTCGAAAAACGGACGTCCCGTTCCGGTTCGAAGCGCGCCGCGGCCTCGAGCAGACCGACGTGGCCTTCCTGGACCAGATCGGCGGCGGCGAGTCCGTAATGCCGAAAGCGGGCGGCCAAGGCGAGGACGAGGCGCATATGCGCGCCAGCAAGCCGATGCAACGCGGTTTCATCTCCACGTTCGCGCCATGCCGCCGCGAGCACTCTCTCTTCCTCTCTCTCCAGGAAAGGCGCGACCGTCGCGGCCTTCAACAGGTCGCGGCTTATGCCAGGCAAATAAGCCATTGCTCTCTCCTTCGCCGCGGCGACGCGCGAAGTTCCAGAAAATCGCGCCACCGCAGATGCTTGTAAAGTCGTTCTAAACCAATAACCGCGCCGGCCCGGATTGGTTCCGAACCGGGTCAAATCTTGCTAACGGCCTGAAGGCTGTCGTTCGCCTGACGCGCGGTGGCTTTCATGGCTGTCTTGGCCGTCATTCAATGAATATTTTGGAAGCGGAGGAAGTGAAGGGCGGCGTGATCCCGCCGGCTCCCGCGCGATCCATGTGTCCTTCGTGAAAGCGCAAGAGATTGATAGGCGCTTGACTTGAATACGATTCGCGTTGGCGCGCCCCGATTGCGTCAACTCGATCCGCGCGAAGCTAGCCCTGCCGCTTGCCCCTATGCCCCGCCCCAAGCCCCGGCGCGCGCCATCTCGCGAGAGCCAGCCCGCCGAGCGCCGCGGCCGCGAAAGCCGCTCCGGCGCAAAAGGTCGCCTGGGCGCCATGGCGGTCCCATAGGGCGCCGGCGATGAGGCTGGACGCGAGCGTCGCGAGGCCGCTCGATAGGTTGAACATGCCGAAGGCCGTGCCGCGCAGCTCCGCCGCGGCCACATCCGCGACCAGCGTCGCCAGCAGGCCTTGCGTCAATCCCATATGCAGGCCCCAGAGCAAGACGCCGATGGAGACGCCGACGAGCCCGCTGGAGCCCGCGAGAACGAGATCGGCGGCGATCAGCAGCGCGAGGCCCAACGCCAGGACGATCAGCCGGTCGCAGGCGTCCGAAAGCGCCCCAGCGGGATAGGCCGACAATGCGTAAACGACATTCATCGCCACGAGCACCAGCGGGCTGAGCGCCAGCGGCAGGCCGGCGTCTCGCGCGCGGAGAATCAGGAAGGCCTCGCTGAAGTGGGCCAGCGCGAAGATCGTCGCGATCAGCGTGATGAGCCAGAAGGCGCCGCCAAGCCGCGCCAGTTCCGAAAACTGTAGGGGGAACCGCAATTGCCTCGCGCCATCGTTGCGCTCCGGCTCCTTCACCGCGATGAGCAGCAGCGCCACCGCCAGCAAGGCGGGGGGGACGGCGGCCCAGAAGACCAGTTTGAAATTGTCGGCGGAAAGCCACATCAGGCCGATAGCCAGCGCCGGCCCCAGAAAGGCGCCGATCGTGTCGAGGGACTGGCGCAGGCCGAAAGCGGCCCCGCGCAGGGCCGGCGGCGCGATGTCGGCCACGAGGGCGTCGCGCGGGGCGCCGCGTATTCCCTTGCCCACGCGGTCGACGAAGCGCGCCGCGATGAGCACGTCGATCCCCTGTGCGAGCGGAAAGGCCGGCTTCGTCAGCGCGGCGAGGCCATAGCCCAGCGTCGCCAGGAATTTGCGCCGCCCCAGCCAGTCCGACAGCGCGCCGGAGAAAATCTTGACGATCGACGCCGTTGATTCGGCTATTCCCTCTATGGCGCCGACGCTGGTCATCGAGGCGCCCAGCACGGTCACGAGATAGACGGGCAGCAACGCGTGGATCATCTCGGAGGAGACGTCCATCAGCAACGACACAAAGCCCAGAGCCCATATCCCGCCGGGGATTTGGCGCAGGCGGGAGGGCTTGGCCGCAGCCTCCGTCTCGGTCATGAATCTTCTCCATCCGCCATGATGGCGCCGGCTTTCGGTAGCAGAAAAACGCGCTCCACGCTCACGCTCCCCGGCCGCCGCGCGCGGGATTGGGCGCCGCCGCGCGGCTGTTCTAATATGCTCCCACCCTGACGAATCATGTGAGCGGCTCCATCTCCGATGCACGCGCCCCCTTCGCCCACGAACCCGCTGCTTGGCCCGAGCGAAACCTCGTCGCTCGCCATCGACCTTTCCGCGCTGGCGCATAATTGGCAGCGGCTCGCCGAACGCTGCGCGCCGGCTGAGTGCTCCGCCGTCGTCAAGGCCAATGCCTATGGTCTCGGGCTGGAGCCGGTCATGCGCGCGCTGCTGGCGGCCGGCTGCGAGACCTTCTTCGTCGCCTGCGCGAGCGAGGGCGAGCGGGCCCGCGCCGTGTCGGGCGAGGCGGTCGTCTATGTGTTCGATGGGGTCGCGCCCGGGTCCGCGCCAAGGCTCAGGGCGGCCGGGCTGCGGCCTGTGCTGAACTCCCTGGCGGAGATCGCCGAATGGGCCGGAGCTGGCCCCGCCGCGCTGCATTTCGACACCGGCATGAACCGGCTGGGATTCGCGCCCGCCGAGGCCGGCGCGGCGGCCGCGCTGCTTCGGGCCGCGCCTTGTCTGGTGATGAGCCATATGGTTTCGGCGCAATCGCCCGATGATCCCGCCAATGCCCGCCAGATCGCGGCCTTCGACTCGATAGCCCGGCATTTTCCCGGCGTTCCCCGCTCGCTGTGCAATTCCTCGGGGATATTTCTCGCGGCCAGGCCGCATCTCGATCTCGTGCGGCCCGGCTACGCGCTTTACGGCGGCAATCCGACGCCGGGCGGGCCCAATCCAATGCGCGCCGTGTTGCGCCTGGAGGCCCGTATTCTCGCGGTCCACGACATAGCGGCGGGCGAGTGCGTGGGTTACGACGCCGCCTGGACCGCGCCGCGCCCGACGCGCCTCGCCACCTTCGCCTTGGGCTATGCGGACGGGCTGCCGGTCGGCGCGTCCAGCGGGTCTTTGCGGCCGCCGGTCGAAGCGCTGGTCGCGGGTCGCCGCTGTCCCGTCGTCGGGCGGGTGTCGATGGATTATGTCGTGCTCGACGTGACGGAAGCCGGCCCGGTCAGGCGCGGCGATTGGGCCGAGATTTTGGGCGAGGAGATCGGCGTCGACGAACTCGCCGCGCGGGCCGGGACGATTGGCTATGAGATTTTGACGCGGCTTGGACCGCGTTACGTCCGGCGCTATCTCGGCGGGTGAGGCTCCCCCGCGAGGGCGCCCATGCGACAGCGGCGACAATTCTGATTGCCGCGGGCCGCTAGTGGCTTGAGTCGCTCGAAATGATGACTTTCAAAAGCGAGCCTTCAGGCTCGCATCTCAGGCGCGGCAAATAGAATGACGCATACAACTAGCCCCGCGCCGACCACGGCTCCAGCACCGGAAAGCCCTCGCCGGCCAAAAGATTGGCAGTCTCGTTGAGCGGCAGTCCGACCACGCCCGTGTAGGACCCGATCAGCTTCACCACGAAAACCCCGGCGAGGCCTTGGATCGCATAGCCGCCGGCCTTGCCGCGCCATTCCCCGGTCGCGAGATAGGCCGCGATTTCGGCCCCGCTCAGCCGCTTGAAGCGCAGCCGCGTCTCGGTGAGGCGGTGGCGCTCGGCCCCGCGCGGAGTGATCAGGCTGACCGCCGTGAACACGCGGTGCTGGCGGCCCGACAGAAGATGTAGGCAGTCGTCGGCCTCGTCGGTCGTCTCGCATTTGGGCAGAACCCGCCGGCCGACCGCCACGACCGTATCGGCCGCGACGAGATAGGCTCCGGCCAGTTCGGGCCGCAAGGCCATGATTTTTCGCGCGGCTTGGGCTTTCTCGCTGGCGAGGCGGATCGCCAGCCCGCGCGGCTGCTCCAAGCGCCTCGGCGTCTCGTCGATGTCGGCGGGCAGCAGCGCGTCGACGTTCAGCCCCGCCTGTTCGAGCAGCGCCAGCCGCCTCGGCGAGGCGGAGGCGAGCACGAGCTTGGGCCGAGATGTTTTGGCGTCGAGACCCGGCGCGGGTTCGGCTGTCACGAAAGGCGCTCCGCCGCTTTAAAGTTTATCGGAATCGATAGGTGATCCGACCCTTGGTGAGGTCGTAAGGCGTCATTTCGACNNTCGAGCTTCACCCGAAACATCGCGCTGGGCAGCAGCTCGGTCACGATTCCAGGAAATTCAAGCAATTCTTCCTTGGCCATGTGGTTCCTTGTTTAAAAGCGCCGCGCGGGCTTGACATATGCCGCGCCGCGAAGCGCTTGGATTGGCGCGGACCCTAATCGAGAATGTGGGCTTTGTGAACCGTGCTGTTTGCGTAGCGCGGCGGGAATTCGCGGTTTGACGCCGCGCCGGGGCGACAGCGGCGACGGCGGCGACGTTGACGCGGCGACATCCCTCATCCGACCTCGCTTCGCGAGGCCACCTTCTCCCACCAGTGGGAGAAGGAGTGGAGCCGTTTGATTCAACTTCAATAAGCTAAATCAATAGGGCGCGTCCCTTCTCCCACTCGTGGGAGAAGGGGGCCCTTGCGCAGCAAGAGTCGGATGAGGGCTCTCTCGCCGCCGCCCCGCCTCGACAAGCCGCCCGCGCCCGTGGGAGAAGCCGTCTCGACGGATTCCTTTAACCCGAAAGCTCTCATGGCTCCTCCCCCTTTGCTGGCGCTGCAAGGCGTGACACTCACGCTCGGCGGCAAGCCCCTGCTCGAAGGCGTCGATTTGTCGGTCTCGCCCGGCGCCCGGCTGTGCCTTGTCGGACGCAATGGCTCGGGCAAATCGACCCTGCTCAAGATCGCCGCCGGAGAGATCGACTTCGACGCCGGAGAGCGCTTTCTTCAGCCCGGCGCGAGCCTGAGATACCTGCCGCAAGAGCCGGACTTTTCCGGCTTCATTTCGGTCATGGCCTATGTCGAGGCAGGCCTGTCGCCGCTCGACGATCCCTATTTCGCGAGGCAGTTGTTGGAGGGGCTTGGGCTCACCGGAGAGGAGAACCCGGCGCGGCTCTCGGGCGGGGAGGGGAGGCGGGCCGCCCTGGTGCGGGCCCTGGCCCCCCAACCCGATATTCTGCTGCTAGACGAGCCGACCAACCATCTCGATCTGCCGACCATCGTCTGGCTGGAGGAGAAGCTCGCCGGCCTGCGCTCGGCCCTCGTCCTGATCAGCCACGACCGTCGCTTCCTGCAAGACCTCACCCGCGAGACCGTCTGGCTCGATCGCGGCCGCACCCGCCATCTCGACAGCGGCTTCAAGGACTTCGAGGCCTGGCGCGACCGCGAGCTGGAGGAGGAGGAACGCCAGCGGCACAAGGCCGACCGCAAGATCGTCGCCGAGGAACATTGGCTGCGCCACGGCGTCTCGGGCCGGCGCAAGCGCAACGTCAAGCGGCTCGGAGACCTCCACACGATGCGGGCCGAGCGCCGCCAGCGCGTCGCGCCGACCTCGGAGGTCAGGCTGGAGGCCAGCGAGGCCCAGCTTTCCGGCAAGCTCGTCATCGAGGCCGTGAAGATCGGCAAATCCTATGGCGAGCGGGTCATCGTCGAGGATTTCTCGACCCGCGTGATGCGTGGGGACCGGCTTGGGATCATCGGGGCCAATGGGGCCGGCAAGACCACTCTGGTCAATCTGCTGACCGGCAATCTCGCGCCCGACTCCGGCAAGGTCCGGCTCGGAGCCGGCCTCGCGATGGCCACGCTGGAGCAAAGCCGCGCCAGCCTCGATCCCGCCAGCACATTGCAGGACGCCCTCACCGGCGGCGGCTCGGATTTCGTCGAGATCAACGGCGAGCGCCGCCATATCATCGGTTATATGCGGGACTTCCTGTTTCAGCCGGAGCAGGCGCGCACGCCGGTCGGCAAGCTCTCGGGCGGGGAGCGCGGCCGGCTGATGCTCGCCCGCGCGCTGGCCCTGCCGTCCAACGTGCTGGTGCTGGACGAACCGACCAACGACCTCGATCTCGAAACGCTCGACTTGCTGGAGGAAATGCTGGCCGATTATCCCGGCACGCTGATCGTCGTCAGCCACGACCGCGATTTTCTGGACCGCGTGGCCACCTCGGTTTTGATGAGCGAGGGGGCTGGTCTGTGGCGGGAATATGCCGGCGGCTATTCCGATATGGTCGCGCAGCGGGGGGAGGGCGTGATCGCCAGGGAGGCCGCGTCCGAAGGCCCCGCCGCGCCGAAAGAGAAGCCTCAGCCTCGGGAGAAGCCGGCGGGACGCCCGCGCCTCTCCAACAAGGAACAACACGCGCTGACGACGCTGCCCAAGAAAATGGACGAGTTGCGCGCCAAGAAGGCCAAGCTGCAAGCCCTGCTCGACGACCCCGATCTCTACGCGAGCGATCCCGCCAAATTCGCCCGCGCCGGGGTCATGCTGGCCGAGATCGAGGCGGAGCTGGCTCGCAGCGAGGAGGAATGGCTGGAGCTGGAGATCAGGCGCGAGGAAATCGAGGGGTGAGCCGGGTTCGCGGAGCGCGGTCGGATGAGACGCTGCGGTTTCCGTGAACGCCGCGACGCTTCGTCCCGCCCCCTTTGAAATCGAAAACCCATGCCCATATCGCGCATAGGGCCGCCGTAAGGGGCCAAGGGCATGACGCGCCGCTCCATTGGAGGGCCGTCCTTTGAGTGGGGAAGCATTCATGAACATCGAGAAATACACCGAGCGGGCGCGCGGCTTCATTCAGTCGGCGCAGGGCATAGCGACCCGCGAGGGCCATCAGCAGTTCACGCCGGAGCATATTTTGAAGGCGCTGCTCGACGACGAGCAGGGGCTCGCGGCGGGGCTGATCGACAAGGCTGGCGGACGCTCTCGCGAGGCCTTGCTCAAGACCGAGGCCGCCCTGGCGAAACTGCCGAAAGTCGAGGGCTCTGGAGCCGCGCAGCTTTATCTGACGCCCGCGACCGCGCGGCTGTTCGACAACGCCGAGAAGATCGCGCAAAAGTCCGGCGACAGTTTTGTCACGGTCGAGCGGCTGCTGCTCGCGCTCGCGCTGGAGAAGGGGACCGAGGCCGCGCGCATTCTGAGCGAGGCCGGCGTGACCGCGCAGACGCTCAACGCGGCCATCGAGGATTTGCGCAAGGGCCGCAAGGCCGACAGCGCTTCCGCTGAAAGCGGTTACGACGCGCTGAAGAAATACGCCCGCGATCTCACCGAGGCGGCGCGCGAGGGCAAGCTCGATCCGGTGATCGGCCGCGACGAGGAAATCCGCCGGACCATTCAGGTCTTGGCGCGGCGCACGAAAAACAATCCCGTGCTGATCGGCGAACCCGGCGTCGGCAAGACCGCCATCGTCGAGGGCCTCGCCCTGCGCATCGTCAATGGCGACGTGCCGGAGTCCCTGCAGGACAAGAAACTGCTCGCGCTCGACATGGGCTCGCTGATCGCCGGCGCGAAATATCGCGGCGAGTTCGAGGAGCGAATCAAGGCGGTGCTGAACGAGGTCACGGCGGCGGCGGGCGGGGTGATCCTGTTCATCGACGAGATGCACACGCTGGTCGGCGCGGGCAAGGCCGACGGCGCGATGGACGCCTCCAATCTGTTGAAGCCCGCCCTGGCGCGCGGCGAATTGCATTGCGTCGGCGCGACCACGCTCGACGAATACAGGAAGCATGTCGAAAAGGACGCGGCTCTGGCGCGGCGGTTCCAGCCGGTGTTCGTCGGCGAGCCGACGGTCGAGGATACGATCTCGATCCTGCGCGGGCTCAAGGAGAAATACGAGCTGCACCACGGCGTGCGGATCAGCGACAGCGCGCTGGTGGCGGCGGCGACCCTCTCCCACCGCTATATCTCCGACCGCTTCCTGCCGGACAAGGCCATCGACCTGATGGACGAGGCCAGCTCGCGTTTGCGCATGCAGATCGACTCCAAGCCCGAGGAACTCGACGAATACGACCGCCGTATCGTTCAGCTGCGCATCGAGCAGGAAGCGCTGCGCAAGGAAACCGACGCGGCCTCCAAGGACCGGCTCGAACGGCTGGAAGGCGAGCTCGCGGGCCTCGAGGAGAAGTCCGCCGTGCTGACCCAGCGCTGGCGCGCCGAGAAGGAGAAGCTCGGTCAGGCCCAGAAGTGGAAGGAGCAGCTCGACAACGCCCGCAACGAACTCGCCCAGGCGCAGCGGCGCGGCGAATATCAGCGGGCCGGAGAATTGGCCTATGGCGTCATCCCCGATCTTGAACGCAAGCTGGCCGAGAGCGATGAAAAGGACGGCGAGAAGGTCGAGGAAGCCGTGACCGCCGACGACATCGCGCAGGTGGTCTCGCGCTGGACCGGCGTGCCCGTCGACAAGATGCTGGAGGGCGAACGCGAGAAGCTGCTGCACATGGAGGAGGAGCTGGCGCGGCGTGTCGTCGGGCAGGCCGAGGCCGTCTCGGCCGTGGCGACGGCGGTGCGGCGCGCGCGGGCGGGGCTGCAGGACCCCAACCGGCCCATCGGCTCCTTCATGTTCCTCGGGCCGACGGGCGTCGGCAAGACCGAGCTGACCAAGGCGCTCGCGAGCTTCCTGTTCGACGACGAGACCGCGATGGTGCGGCTCGATATGTCCGAATACATGGAGAAACATTCGGTGGCGCGGCTGATCGGCGCGCCTCCGGGCTACGTCGGCTATGAGGAGGGCGGCGCGCTCACCGAGGCCGTGCGGCGCAGGCCCTATCAGGTTCTGCTGTTCGACGAGATCGAGAAGGCGCATCCGGACGTGTTCAACGTGCTGCTGCAGGTGCTCGACGACGGACGGCTGACCGACGGGCAGGCGCGCACGGTCGACTTCAAGAACACGCTGATCGTGATGACCTCCAATCTCGGCGCGGAATATCTCGTCATGCAGAACGAGGGTGAGGATTCGGCGGCCGTGCAGGCGGAGGTGATGCAGGTCGTGCGTTCGCGCTTCAGGCCCGAGTTCCTCAACCGCATCGACGAGATCATCCTGTTCCACAGGCTGCGGCGCGAGGATATGGGAGCCATCGTCGACATCCAGTTCAAGCGTCTCGCCAAGCTGCTGGAAGACCGCAAGATCGTGCTCGAGCCCGACACCAAGGCGCGCGACTGGCTCGCCACGCGAGGCTACGACGCGGCCTATGGCGCGCGGCCGTTGAAGCGCGTGATGCAGAAGGAACTGCAGGACGCGCTGGCCGAACGATTGCTGGCCGGGGAGATCGTCGACGGCGCGCATGTGGCGGTGTCGGCGGACAGCGCGGGGCTTACGCTCGACGGCCGCCCAGCCAAGGGCGGGCAGGGCGACAATGTGGTGAGGATGAAGAAGGGCGCGTGAGGCGGCTCGCGACTCTCGGGCCGCGCGCTCGGGGTCCGAGTGGCGATGGCGGCGATTAGAGCGCTTTCCGTTCGAACGGAATCGTTCGAACGATAAGAAATCGCTCAAAATCAAAATGTTGGAGCAAGCTCTTATCGAAAAAGTCTATCAACTTTTTCGGAGCTTGCTCTAATGTCGCCGCTGTCGCCGTGGTCGCCCCGGTTCATGCGCGCGGTAGCCCCTCCCGATCAAATCAGTATCAGCCCCAGCGTGAGCGCGATCGCGACGGCCTGCGTCTTGTTCGTGGCGCAGAGTTTGCGCGAGGCGTTGCGAATGTGAAATTCGATGGTCTGTTCGGAGACGTTCAGAATTTCCGCCGTCTCCGAATTGGTTTTTCCCCGCGCCGCCCAGGACAAGGCGTCGGACTCACGATCGGTGAGAAGGGTCGACGGATATTTCGGGCTGCTCGCCTTGAGCTGATCTCTTTCGTCCCTCTGCATGCTCCTGATGTATATGAGGCGGTTTATCCAGTATATAACAATAATGTGCAAATATGCATGCTGTTCTTTCAGCTTGAATATTAGTTTACTTATAGGGTCCTTCCAAAAGAAAACAACAAGAGCGGAATATGTATTCGCATTTTTATCGACGAAATGATGGGGTATCACGATTCCGTCGGTAAAGCCGTGGTCCCTGGCGGCTTCCATGGTTTTGATGGCTCCGGACTTCCTTCCCGTCTTGTGCTTCGGCAACTGCAACTGATCCCACCTGAAGGGCAGATTCGATGTTCGGGCCATATGAAGGCAAGGATCCACCGCGGCGAAGTTGTTCGCTATGTAATCGCTCTCCCATTGCTTCCCGCTGGTGCCGAAATAATACGGCTTCTGGTCCGCCGCGCGTCCAATGTCCAGGAAATTGAAGGCCGCGAACCCGTAGCGCCCGGAGATGTCGTGCAGGACAAGCCGCAACTCCTCGATCGTCGCGCAGCTCTCGATTGATGAAATGGTCTCTTCGAGATTCACGGGCTTCCCTATGGATTTCCTTAGTTGAGGCAATTCTTCAAGCGTCGCATGCTCTCTTGCGCGGCGAGGAGTATGCGGGCAATGAATAAGCACAGGCGGTCACGAAAGGCAATTATCACCACGCTGGGTTTGCGGCCTTCCGTAAAGGAAGAATTCGGCGCTTTTCGCAAGGCGCTGTTTGTCGACCAGCTCGGCTGGAGTCTAAAACTCCATGGAAATATCGAAATCGACGAGTTTGATACGGATAACACCGTATATTGCTTGATACACGAGTCAGATAAAATAATATCTGGATTTCGTGCTGTAATAACGACGCTTCCTTATTTGGTTAAGACGCATTTTTCGCATCTTGGATCTACTAGACCGTTTCCATCACGAGATGATTACTATGAAATAAGCCGCTTTGGTGTGTTATCAACCGATAATAGGCTAGACATCGGGCTAATGACATATGCCCTGATGTTCGACTTCGCGCAAAGGCGCGACGCGACCGCCCTGATCGCGATCGCCGACCTTGGTCACGAGCGCTTGTTGCGTGCGATGGGCATTCGAACGCGCCGATACGGGCCGCCCGGCGTCGTTGGCGTCGACGCCTGGGGGCAGCCGATCGTTAGCGTGGCGGGCGACATACCGATTGCCGAGCAATCTCAAGAATTGATTCGGCTCCTTTCAAATCTATGCGAAACAGAACTGGAAATCACAGATGAAACACATGTTCTCGGACGTACGTCCGTTTATGCGTGACCCGCTCTCGTTCCTGCTCGCCAAGTCGGAGAGCAGTTCCGAACGACTGATTCCTCTGGCTCTCGGCGTCAATCGGGTTCTGCTCGTCAACGACGCGGAACTGTTGAAACCTATTCTCAAAGCGCCGGAAGAGTTGATCGACAAGGGGAGGCTGGTTCGAAAGCTGGAGCCAATCGTCGGGCGCAGTTCGCTCACCTTGAGCGGAGAAGCTCATCAAATGCGGCGCGCCCCGCTCCACGAGGCTTTGGCGAGAGGAACGGTCGAGAAGCTTGTCCCTGAACTGCTGGGGGAGATCCGTCGCGCGGTCTTCCAACTCATGCGGCAATCCTCGTTCGACGCCCATGTATTCGGCGCTGGCCTGGCGTTGAAGCTCATATGCACCGTGTTGTTCGGCCATCAAGTGCTGAGCGACGCGGACGAGCAAGCGCTGATCGAGGCCGTTCGATTGGTGGAAGACGATCTTTCAAAGGAAATGTTCCGTGCCATGCCGGCCATGCCCTGGAGTAGACATCAGGCTCGCAAGAGACGCCTAATCGCCACGGAGATTATGGGCGCGATATATAATAAAGTAGAGTCTAGAGCAAGCGAATCCAGCATATTCAAGACGTTGAGGCATATAGGGCTTTCAGACGAGGAGGTAAGAGACGAAATAACAACAATATTGTTGGCCGGACACCATACAACCGGGTCCGCAATAGCGTGGAATCTGTACTATTTGGCGACTGACAAATATCTTTTGAGTAAAATTGCACAAGAGGCTGACGCATGTCTATCATCTGATGGAGATATTGACCAAACGAAATTGAAAACCGCGCAGATCAGCGCCGCGCTTGGTAAGGAAGTATTGCGTCTATTTCCGTCTTCGTGGTGGTTCGCGCGAGAAGTCATGACGGCGCATGTTCTCGACGGCTATTCGCTTCGGCCTGGGGATTCTTTGCTTATCTCCCCGTGGATATTTCATCGCTCTCCCCGTTACTGGAAAGATCCGGAGCTGTTTGATCTATCCAGAAACTATGGATCGAAGGCCTATATCCCGTTTGGCGCCGGGCCGCGCGCTTGCATTGGCATGGGGCTCGCGTCGTTGGAGCTGCAGTTGATAACGCTCGACCTCGCGGCCGCCTTCGAACTGGAACTGGCCGAAGCTCCTCCGAATCTCGTTCCGACGGCGCTGGTGACGCTAAAGCCTCCGCCAATCAAGTTGAGGTTGCGGATCCGCGAGGAAGAGAAGATGTACAACAGAGCGGCGAGCTAGGCGCTCCGCCTCGACCCTTGGGGCGCGCCGACGGCGAGGGCGCGCCTGTTCTCTCGATCGGCGGCGCCGGCGCGTTCGACGGACTCGTCGTCCCGGCCGGGCCGGCGAAGGTGACGAGTGTAGCCGTCGAACGGCCGCGAGAGGAGACGGGCCCCACTACCGCCCGAGACGGCGATCGAGCGGTTTCATACCGCCCCTTCGCGCAGCAGCTTATAGACGATCGCGTCGACCAGCGCCTCGAAGGAGGCGTCGATCACATTGGCCGACACGCCGACCGTCGACCAGCGTCCGCCCTCGCCGTCCGCGCATTCGACCAGCACGCGCGTCACGGCGTCGGTGCCACCCTGGAACACGCGCACGCGATAATCGACGAGCTTCACATCCTCTATGTAGCGCTGATAGGAGCCGAGATCCTTGCGCAATGCGAGATCGAGCGCATTCACCGGGCCATTGCCTTCCGCCGCCGAAATGCGCGTCTCGCCGTGCACGCGCAGCTTGACGATGGCTTCGGCGCCGGCGTCCTCAAGGCCGCCATCGCGCGCGAAGCGCCGGTCCACCGCGACGCTGTAGCGCTCGACATCGAAGTAATGCGGCGCCTCGCCCATCACGCGCTTCGCCAGCAGAAAGAACGATGCGTCGGCGCCCTCATAGGCGTAGCCCTGCGCTTCCTTGTCCTTCACTTCGTCGAGCAGGCGCGTTAAGCGCGGGTCGTCCTTTTCGAGATTGACGCCGAGCCGCGACAGCTCCGCCAAAATGTTCGACCGGCCGGCCTGGTCCGAAACCAGCACGCGGCGCCGGTTGCCGACGCTTTCTGGCGGGACGTGCTCGTAGGTGCGCGAATCCGTCATCACGGCCGAGGCGTGAATCCCCGCCTTGGTGGCGAAGGCGCTTGCGCCGACATAGGGCGCGTGGCGATTGGGCGCGCGGTTCAAGAGTTCGTCCAGCGCGTGACTGATACGCGTCAATTGCGCGAGCTTTTCCGCCGTGACGCCGATCTCGAAGTTTTGCGAAAACTCGTCCTTGAGCAGCAGAGTCGGAATGATCGTCGTCAGATTGGCGTTGCCGCAACGCTCGCCCAAGCCATTGAGCGAGCCTTGAATCTGACGCGCGCCGGCGCGTATGGCGGCGAGCGAATTGGCGACCGCCTGACCCGTGTCGTCATGCGCGTGAACGCCAAGCTTTTCGCCGGGAATGACCCGCGCCACCTGCGTCACGATGCGCTCGATTTCATGCGGCAGCGAGCCGCCATTGGTGTCGCATAGCACGATCCAGCGCGCGCCAGCGTCCGCGGCCGCCTTCGCGCAAGCCAGCGCATAGCCCTCGTTGGCCTTGAAGCCGTCGAAGAAATGTTCGCAATCGACGGCGGCTTCCTTGCCGCGCTTGATCGCCGCCTGAACCGATTGCGTGATCGCGGCGAGATTGTCTTCCTCCGTCGAGCGCAATGCAACGCGCACCTGATAGTCCCATGCCTTGGCGACGAAGACGATTGCGTCGCTGTCGCAGTCCAGCAAGGCCGCGACGCCGGGATCGTTCTCCACCGAGCGACCCTGCCGCCGCGTCATTCCGAAGGCCGCGAAGCGCGCGCGCAGGGGAGGGCGCTTGGCGAAAAACTCAGTGTCCTGCGGATTGGCGCCGGGATAGCCGCCCTCGATATAATCGACGCCCAGATCGTCGAGCATGGCGGCGATCCGCCGCTTGTCGTCGAGCGAAAAGTCGACTCCAGTCGTCTGCGCGCCGTCGCGCAGCGTGGTGTCGAACAGCGAGAGTCGATGCTTCGTCATTTAAGCGTGTCCTGTCGCGACTGGCGGCGCGAGCGCCTTGGTCATCGTGGTGTTCCCCAGCCATTCGCCGTTGATTACGACCGTGTTGCGGCTTTGCGGGATATAGCCGCGCTTTTCAAAAAACGCGCGCGCGGCGTCCGAGGCGTCGACGCTCAGACTTTGCGCGCCGCGCGCCGCGCCAAGTTTTTCGAGCGCGTCGGCGAGCGCCGAGCCGACGCCGAGCCGCGCGTAACCCGGATGCACATAGAGCATGTCGAGGACGCGCGCGTCCTTGAGCGAGGCGAAGCCGGCGATCTCGCCGTCGATCAGCGCGACGATGGTGAGGTTTGCTCCAAGCCTCTTGGCGAACGCGCTCTCTTCGTCCGCGCAGGCCGCCCAGGCGGCTCGCTGGTCGTCGTCGTAAAAATCCTCGGCGAGCGTCTCGACGCTGGCGCGAAACAGCGCGGCGAGACGCGGCGCTTCGCCCGGAAGAATCGGACGCAGCGAAGGAGGATTTTTTGCGCGCATCATGGTTAGAAGACGCCCGAAAGACGCAGCGCGACGAGCGCGGCAAGCGCCAGCACAACCAGCTTGAAGCTGAGATAGCTCAACCAATGCGCGGGGAAGGGGAGCGATTTTTTCCAGTCGTCGGACATGGGTGTTTCTCCTTTGCGACCAAACCACACCCGTCGCGCTTCGCGCGCCACTCTCCTCGGGAAGGGAGGGGTGGGGACGACTTGATCGTCGCACAAAAACTTGAAGATTCTGGATCGCGTGAATATTGCCGTTAAGAGTCGCGTTGTGGGGCTCCCATCCCTTCCCTTTGTGGGGAGGGTGGCTCGGCGAAGCGGGGCCCGGTGGGTGGCCGCGAGCGCGAGACTCACCGCTTGACCTCCCATGTCGTCGTGCCGTCCTTATTGTCTTTCAACGCGACGCCCATGCCTAAAAGTTCGTCGCGGATGCGGTCGGACTCGGCCCAGTTTTTGGCGGCGCGGGCGGCGTTGCGGGCTTGGACGAATTTAAGCACTTTCTGCTCGTCAACTGTGCTCTGAATTGTTCGTCGGAGGGTCGTGTCTCGACTAAGCACGTCAATGCCTAACAGCGCCGCTGTTGCGTTGATTGTTTGTGGGTCTTTGAGTTGATGTAGACGCGATATTGCGAGCGGTGTGTTGAGGTCGTCCTCCAGGGCGTCAAGAACATCGGCAGATACCTCGCCAGGCTCAGAACCTTTTCCGTCTCGCTGCCATCGCCACAGAAGTGACTCGCTCTGCCTCAACCCTTCGTTTGTCCAATTGATCGGTTGGCGATAGTGCGTCCTCAGCATATTGAGCCGCAAAATATCGCCCGGCCAATCTCTCAACAACTCATGAATCGTGACAAAATTCCCCAGGCTCTTGGACATTTTCTCGCCCTCGACCTGCAAAAATCCGTTGTGCATCCAGACATTGGCCATCACATCGTGGCCGAAGGCGCAGCGCGTTTGGGCGATTTCGTTTTCGTGATGGGGGAAGACCAGGTCGATGCCGCCGCCGTGAATGTCGAAGACTTCGCCGAGATGCTTCCAGCTCATCGCCGAGCATTCGATGTGCCAGCCGGGGCGGCCCCGGCCCCAGGGCGACTCCCAGCCGGGCTCGCTGTCCTTCGACGGCTTCCATAGAACAAAATCCATGTCCCCGCGCTTATAGGGCGCGACATCGACCCTGGCGCCGGCGATCATCTCGTCGAGCGAGCGGCGCGATAGACGGCCGTAGTCCTTCATCGACGGGACATCGAACAGCACATGGCCGTCCGCCGCATAGGCGTGGCCGGAGGCGATCAATCTCTCGATGATGGCGATCATCTGCGCGATATGCTCGGTGGCGCGCGGCTGCACGTCGGGCTCGAGGCAGCCCAGCGCCTTCACGTCGGCCTGAAAGACCTTGTTGGTTTCCTCGGTCAATTCGCGAATGGATATGCCGCGCTCGGCGGACCTGGCGTTGATCTTGTCGTCGACGTCGGTGATGTTGCGCACATAGCGCACATGCTCCGCGCCATAGACATGCCGCAGCAACCGATAAAGCACGTCGAACACGATAATCGGCCGCGCATTGCCGATATGCGCAAAATCATAGACCGTCGGCCCGCATACATACATGCGCACATTGGAAGGATCGAGCGGGACGAACGCTTCCTTCCCGCGCGTGAACGTATTGTAAAGTTTGAGCGGCGGCGTCGACGACATGGAGCTTCCCTAAAAGGCCTCCCGGCCGGGCGTCGCTTCATGTGGGGATGAGACGTGACGGCTCCGGCCAGCGGTTGAGCTAGCTGATAATAATCCGACCACAAATTGGAAGGCGGAGCGTGAGCGTCATGCCCGCGACCATGCGCCGGCGAGCCCGCCGCGTCAAGCCGCGCCTCGCGGGAAACGCGCGTTGGCTCGTCGCGATGGCTTCAATTTCAGGACACTCACGGATTTTACGGGAAGTTAACCCGGTCGTGTCATGCTCACAAAATCCTTCGCGGCGCCGCGGCGTCTCACCGAGAAGCAAAGACCATGTTGTTGCAGGTGACGAAATTCGAACAATCGCCCTGGCTGCGACTTCTCGCGCCTCTTCTCGCCGGCCTTCTCATCGCCGCAGCCTATCAAGGGGCCAGCCACGCGGCCCCGGCGCAGCGGAACGCCGTCTATCTGATCTCCGACAGCGAGGGCTACGGTCTTGTCGATTGCATCGTGCAAAAGCGCGAGTGCGGTAAGATCGTCGCCGACGGCTGGTGCGAGGCTCACGGCCACGGACCGGCGGTCGGCTTTGGCGTCGCCGAAGATGTGACGGGAGCGATATCCGCGTCGTCCTCGGCGTCGAACCCCGCCGCGATGGTGACCTGCTCGGAGTAAGCGCTCTTTCGGTCGGGCTGACTTATTTCACAAAGTCCTTGCATTGATTCGGCTCCACCCCGCCCCATGGCTCTAGCGAGAGCGCCGAGGTCGAATTCTGCGGGCTGCCTTCGATCAATTTGTCGGAATAGACCATATAGACCATCACGTTGCGCTTCACGTCGCAGCCGCGCACGATTTGCATGCGCTTGAAAAACAACGAGCGCTTTTCGCTGAACACCTGATCGCCCTGGGAGAATTTCTCCCTGAATCTCACCGGGCCATATTGGCGGCAGGAGAGCGAAACATCCGACGTGTTCTCGGCCAGGCCGAGCGCGCCGGTGACGCCGCCTTTTTCATGCATGGTGTAATAGCAGGCGACGCCTTCCACGACGGGATCGTCGATCCCGTAGGTCGCCAGCTTGTCATTCGGCGTCAGAAGCTTGAAATCGGTCGATTGCCGGAAGATCAAGTCCGGCCCGCTCGCGTCCGCGGCGAGGGCGGACGCGGCTCCAATTAGAGCAAGCATCGCGACGGAGGCCCGAATATCGCGCATGTGCAATCTCATGTCCAAACCCTCCTTGCGCCATTGTTCGGCGATGCCGAAAGCGGCCTTTGTCCGACGGCCGCGGCGCGTTGGACCGGGGCGCGTGAAATGAACAGGGCCCTCCCAGGCGACGCCGCCCATATGTGGGATGTTTTACATCATTGGAAGGAAAAACATGAGGGGTCGGAAAAAAATTCGACGCCTTGCTCTCGACACGAAAGGAAGAACAAATGTTCAAAAGCGCGCCCGCGCGTTGATCGGTCCGCCGAATTGGTCGATGGTTAAGGCCTTCGCGATTTCGATGATTCGTGGGTGCCGCGATCGTGTTCATTTCCCGTCCGCGCGAAGAAAGATGCCGCCGATTTATTTTGCCTGGAAGGCCACGACCGAAGGGTATTTCGCGACAGCCGGATGGCTGCCTCGCGCACTGGTTGTCGTCGCCGCCCTCGCGCCGTGGGCCGCTCCGGCGCGGGCGGAAAGCGCTTATTGCGACGACCTTAAGGCCGAGATCGCGCAGGCCGGCGGTGGCGGCGATTCGGGGCGCTATCGCGCCACCGCCGCGAAGCAGCAGGTCGAACTGGGCCGCACCGCGGCCTATGCGCGCTCGATCGGTTGCGAACGTCAGCAATTCCTTTTCTTTGGCGAGGCGCCGCCGCCGCAATGCGCCCAGATCAACGCCCGCGTCGCCCAAATGCAAGCCAATCTCGCTGCCT
Organism: Methylocystaceae bacterium; assembly: GCA_003152255.1. Next base: position 19,111 of record PLZT01000193.1, read on the forward strand.
TGCAGCGGCGTTCCGGCGACAATGGGCGGAAATTGGCGCTGGCCGCGCGTTACGACGCACAATGCCGCGAGCGCTCCCGGGTCACGCCACTGGAGGCTTCACGCGGTTTCTTCGAGGAATTATTCGGCCTCGCGCCGCCGCGAGAAGCCGGCGCTCCGCCCGACTCTCCGCCCTTGAACCGCACCCCTTCCATCCACGAGCAACCGGAAGATTCGCTGAGCGAGACGGAGGGGGCAGAGCAAGGCGAAAACCACCTTGGCGGCGCCCTGGCGATTTGCGTGCGCCAATGCGACGGCGGCTTTTTTCCCGTGAGCTATTCCGCTCGGCGGGCCAATCTCGACGAACTCGCCACGCTTTGCAAAGCGCTCTGTCCCAACGCCGAGGTGGCGCTCTATACGAAATCGCCCTGGGGAGAGCTCGGCTCGGCCGTTTCGATCAGCGGCGACAGCTACGGCGATCATCCCAACGCGTTGAAATTCCAAAAGACACGCGTCCCCGTCTGTGGCTGCAAGCCGCCGGACAAAAGCTGGGCGGAGGCCCTCGCCGAGGCCGAGCGCATTCTCGCGTCTTCAAACAGTAAGGATGTCGTCGTAACCGAGGAACAAGCGGAGCAGCTTTCGCGTCCGCTCTCTTCGAGCGACGCGCGCGATCGCGCGGGCGCCAAGAAGCAATCGACGCGGCGCGATGCGCCAACGGTCGAGGGGACAACTGGCTCCCTCGCCGCGCCGGCCACTGGAAAGGATCCAGGCGAGTGGCGCGAGACAATCGGACCCGACGGCGTAAAACGCCGCGTTCGCGTCGTGGCGCCTGCGCTCTAAAGAGCAAGGCCTAAACGGCCGGCCGCTTTGCCGCGTGGCGCTTGCCTTACTCCGGCAGCTTCTGCTTGGCGCGCTGTTCCTTGACGCATTCGCGCACGAAGTCGCGCAACGCTGGTTTGTCGAGGCCTTTCACGGCGCCCTGCTTGGCGCAATCGCGCCGCACGCCGCGTAGCGCGCTGCGTCCAAAAAAGCAGCGGGTCAAAAACGCTTCCCGTTCAGCGCTTTTAACTCCGCGTTCATTGGCTCTTTCCTGGCATGTGTGGCGAATGCGACGGGCCTCGAACTTCGAAACGCTCGTCTTCGCATCGCGCGCGCCGGGAGGATTTGTATGTGTCTGCGCGACGCAGGTCGTGGTCGCCGCACAAAATAGGAGGCCCGCCCCGAACACCGCCCTCGCGAGGCGCCCGAACGTCCTTCCATTCGGGATGAATTTGAAACCGTTATCAATTGCGATGTTCTGGTTCATGTCCGCGCCCATGTGGAATCCGCGCAAGCTTAGCACATATTGGCGCGAACTGGCGCCATGTCGAAATCCAGTCAATCGTCCCTTGTGCACAGGCCGAAACAATGGCGCGTCCTCCCCGCGCACGGCGAGTTCGCGGGAACGAGCGCGCGGCCCGGTCCCGACCGCCGAAATCGCCTCAATTAACTACTTCCCGACGGCCGCGTTAATCTTCGCGTCCCGACGCCGGCCGGCCGCGCGCCGGCGGCGAAGTTCGGGGGCGATTCGCGCGAGATAGTCCCCTTTAAATCAATTGGTTGGTAAGAACGGAACAATTTTATGCATTTCGATTAGAAGAAATTATACTTACTTTCCTTCAATTCAAATCTAAACGAATTCGCGTAAAATGCGGCGTAATTACTTTCAGAGGTGGCAAAACAACGATCCTATTCTCGCTTCATCGAATGGAGGCGAGCATGTTCGGCGTCATCATCAAAGCGGCCTTGGCCACGACTCTTGCCGCCGCGGCTTATTTCGCTCTCGTGGAATCGAGCATGGCCGGGCCCGATGCCGCGACTTATGTCTCGGTGGGCCCCGACACCAGCGTTCCCTATGGTTGGGTCGAGTTTTGCGGCCGTTATCGTGGCGAATGCCCAGACGACGATCGCGCGGCCCAGCCGATCGAGCTCACTCCGGGCGTCTTGCGGAAGATCCAGCGGATCAACGCCGCGGTGAACAAAAGTGTCGCGCCGGTGTCGGACATGGATCACTGGGGCGTCGTCGATCAGTGGGACTATCCGACCGATGGCAAAGGCGATTGCGAGGATTACGCGCTGCTTAAACGCCGCATGCTAATGGACGAGGGCTTCCCGCGTCAGGCGCTGCTGATGACCGTGGTCAAGGAGGCCAATGGCGACGGCCACGCGGTCCTGACGGTCAAGACCAATCGCGGTGAGTTCGTGCTCGACAATCTCGGGGACGAGGTGAAGGCCTGGAACAGGACGGCCTATCGCTTCGTCAAGCGCCAATCGGAGCAAAACCCCAATGTGTGGGTGTCGATCGGCGCCCCCACCGCCGCGCCGGCCTATGTCTCCAAATAAAGTTCAAGCAATCCTTTGGCGAAGCTGGCGGCGCGACGAGCGCCGCCTTTTTTCGTTTCGCCGGGAGGTTCGACCCGCGCCAACGGGGGCGGAGGCCCGCGCGCCGTTCACGGCCCCTTGCGCCGCGCTCGGCCGATATTAGATTCTGCCCAGCCGGCGGCGGATCGGGCCGGCGAGGTGAACCTTGGAGCGGATCATGGGCTGTAATCGGGACTCCCGCATGTCGTCTTCTTTCGCGGGGCGAAGCGGATACTGCGGGCGCATGCACTGGAAACCGTTTGAAATCGCGGCGATAGTTCTGGGATTCATCGTCTTTTGGCCGATTGGATTGGCCATTCTGTTCGCTAAGTTCTGGCAGCGTCAACATGGCCACCAGGGCGATCTTTTCGCCTTCGCCCGCGAAAAGGCCGCGGGTTTTCAGCAGACCTTCTACTCGCAAGCCGGGCTTGGCGGTCAGAGCGCGGCTGCTTCTAGCTGGCGTTCGACCGGCAATGTCGCCTTCGACGAATGGCGCGAAAGCGAACTCGCCCGGTTGGAAGCGGAGCGCCGCAAGCTTGCGGAAGCCGAGCGCGATTTCGCCCAGCATATCGAGGAGCTGCGCCGCGCCAGGGACCGTGAGGAGTTCGAGTCCTTCATGCGCGCGCGGAAGGGCGGGACCGCGTCCTGACGCTTAGGGTTCAACCAAAGAGGCGCCGCGCGGCGAATGCGCTATAAGGCGGGCCATGAGCCTGCCAAAACCCTCCCGCCGCGCCGCCGCCGTCGCGCCCTTCATGGCGATGGACGTGTTGCGCCAAGCGCGCCGCCTTGAACAGGCGGGGCGCCAAATTATTCATATGGAACTTGGCGAACCGGGCGCGCCCGCGCCTCTCCTCGTCCGCGAGGCGGCCGCCGCGGCGCTGCGGGACGGCCGCCTCGGCTATGGCGAGGCGATGGGCGACGCTGTTTTGCGCGAGCGCATCGCCCGTCACTACGCGGAGCATTATGGCGTGGAGGTCGCGTCCGACCGCGTCATGATGACCACGGGCTCGTCCGGGGCCTTTCTTCTCGCCTTTCTCGCGGGCTTCGACGCCGGGGCGCGCATTGGAGTCGTCCAGCCGGGCTATCCCGCATACGCCAATATTTTGGAGGCCCTCGGGCTAAGTCTCGCACCGATTGAAGTTGGGCCGGAAACGCGCTTCGCGCCGACCATGGAGTTGATCGAGGCCGCGCATCGACGAGAGCGGCTCGACGGTTTGCTGCTCATGAGCCCAGCCAATCCGACCGGCGCGATGATCGCGCCGCCGGAACTGGAAAAAATCTGCGCCTTCTGCGAGGACGCCGGGGTTGTGCTGGTAAGCGACGAAATCTATCACCGGCTGGAGTATGAAGGGCGCGCCGAAACGGCGCTACGCTTTTCGCGAGGCGCGATCGTCGTCAACTCCTTTTCAAAATATTACGCGATGACAGGCTGGCGGCTCGGTTGGGCGATAGCGCCAGCGAGTCTGGCGCGACCTATGGAGCGATTGCAGCAATCACTGGCCATTTGCGCGCCGACGCTGTCGCAGCGCGCCGCGCTGGCCGCCTTCGACGCTGGCGAGGAACTCGAATCCATCAAGCGAGGCTATGCGCGCAGCCGCTCACTGCTGTTGCGCCAGCTGCCGCGAATCGGACTGCCGCTGTTCGCGCCGCCGGACGGAGCCTTTTACATCTACGCCGACGTTTCGCATCTGACGACCGATTCGACTCGGTTCTGCACGGACATGCTGGAGGAGATCGGCGTCGCCGTCACGCCCGGCGTCGACTTCGACCGCGCGAGGGGAGCGACGACGTTGCGGATTTCCTACGCCGGATCGCCGGAGGAAGTGGCCTTGGGCGTCGAGCGGCTCAGCGCCTGGCTGAGCCGCTCGACTTAATTACCGCTTGTCGCCGCCGAGCGTCGCCCTGGCGCGCTGCCACCAGCCGCCCTTCTTGGGGTGCGCCGGATCGGCCTGGGTGATCACGGTTTCGGTCCGCGCCGGCGGAGGAGCTTCGGGTTGAGCGACCGGCGGCTCGTCGCCATGCGCGGACGCCTCCGTCGCTTGGCCGTCTATCGCTTGCGCGGGCTCGGGCGCGACGGGAGGCTCGACGGTCTCCCCCCTCGTTGCCGCCTCGGCGACGGGCTCGCTAATCTCTATCGTCCGCGACCCTGGCGTCGGCGCCGCTTGATCGAATTGCGGCACATGCGCTTCAATTGGCGACACAAAGCTCGCGCTGAGGCGCGCGCCTTCATCCAGTGGAAAAATCTCGGGCTCCCGGAATTCCGGGGCGAGCGGCGTCGAGCGGGTCCAGCGGCCTGGTCCGCGCCCGCGGCCCCGGCCGCGGCCTTCGCGCCCCGGAGCGCGACCTTCCTCGATCTGCGCCGGAACGCCCTCTATATGGGCCATGAAAGCCAAGCCTTCGTCGGACGGTTGATCCGCGCCGGGTTGCGCCTGCTCTCCAACCTGACCATTTCCGCCGCCGCGACCACGCCGCCGCCGCCGCCGGCGCGAGCGCGACAAGCCCTCGGCGTCTTCCTCGTCCTCGCCGCGCGGCTCCGCGACGGTCTCGGCCACGCCCTCGCCCTCGACGATTTCGCGGCGCGGCGGCGTCTGGCGCTCAAATCCGGTCCGACCGCCGCGAGCATGGCCGCGCCGAGGCTCTCGAACCGGTTCTGGAGTAGTTTGTTCTGCCTCTTCGACTGGCGCGACTTCCTCTTCGGCGATCTCTTCCTCGAGTAGGTCTGCTGCCCTCAACGAATCGACTCGCAAATGCTGCACTGGCGGCGCGCGCACGCCAGAGGCGGGCTCACCGCGCTCGATCGCGTGGTAATTCGCGCCGGTCAAGGCGTCGTCCTCCGCGACCGTGACGTGCACGCCGAAGCGCTGCTCGAGATCCAGCAAATGGGCGCGCTTCTGGTTGAGGATATAGAGCGCCACCGTGGCGCGCGTGCGCAGCGTGATGTCGTGGGCGGAGCTGCGCACCAGAGCCTCCTCCAGAATGCGCAGCACGTGCAGCGCGATCGAGGCGGTGGAGCGCACGGTGCCGGCGCCGGCGCAATGCGGGCAGGGCGCAGTTGAGCCTTCGACCACGCCGGTGCGAATGCGCTGGCGCGACATTTCCAACAGGCCGAAATGCGAAATCCGACCAACCTGAATGCGCGCGCGGTCGTTCTTCAGGGCGTCCTTGATGCGACGCTCGACCGCGCGGTTGTTGCGGCCTTCCTCCATATCGATGAAATCGACGACAATCAGCCCGGCGAGGTCGCGCAGACGCAACTGGCGCGCCACCTCGTCCGCGGCCTCCAGATTCGTGCGTAGCGCGGTGTCCTCGATGTTGTGTTCGCGCGTCGAGCGCCCCGAGTTCACGTCGATGGCGACAAGAGCCTCGGTCTGGTTGATGACGAGATAACCGCCGGATTTCAGCGTCACCTGGGTCGAGAACATCGCGTCGAGCTGAGCCTCGACGCCGGCTTCGGCGAAGATGGGCGTCGGTTCGCGATGCAATTTGACGTTTCTGGCGTGGCTCGGCATCAGCATGCGCATGAAGTCCTGCGCCTCGCGATGGGCCGCTTCGCCCGAAACCACCACCTCGTCGACGTCGCGGCCATAGAGGTCGCGGATGGCGCGCTTGATCAGCGAGCCCTCCTCATACACCAGCGCCGGCGCGCTGGAGCGCAGCGTAAGCTCGCGCACGCTCTCCCACATGCGCAGCAGATATTCGAAATCGCGCTTGACCTCGGCCTTTGTGCGCGTTGCGCCGGCGGTGCGCAAAATTACGCCCATGCCCTCCGGCACTTCGAGCTCGTGGACAATTTCCTTCAGCCGCTTGCGGTCGGCGCCGTCGGTGATCTTGCGCGAAATGCCGCCGCCGCGCGCGGTGTTGGGCATAAGCACGGAAAAGCGCCCGGCGAGAGAAAGATAGGTGGTGAGCGCCGCCCCTTTGTTGCCGCGCTCTTCCTTGACGACCTGCACCAGAAGCACCTGGCGGCGCTTGATCACTTCCTGAATTTTATACTGTCGGCGCGAGCGGGTGGCGCGGTAGGGAACTTCCTCCATCGCGTCGCCGCCGATATGTTCGACGTGATCCGCCTCGTCGTCATGCTCGTCTTCGTGGTCGTCGTCCGGCGAGGGCTGCCGACGGGACTCTTCCCGCGCGCGATCTTGTTCCTCGTCGCGCTCGTCCTGGCGCCGCGCCTTGATTTCGTGATCCTGCTCGGTCAGCTCGAATTCGGCGTTTTCGGCGGAGCCGACTTCGACCACGCCGAAACCCGAAGGGTCGATCGAAATCGGCTCGCCCGCCGTCTCGTCGCGCGGCGCCGCCAAAGGCGTCTCGGTCTCGAGCCGTTCGGCGAAGTCTTGAGCGGCGCCCACGTCTTGCGGCTTCTCGGCCGGGGCCTGGATTTCTAGGGGCGTCCCTAGGCCCTCGAAAGGATGCGCTTCGAGATCTCGCGCTTCGGCCGAGAATCCTTCGGAGTCATGCGCCTCGACGCCTCGCGGTTCTTCTCCAAGAGCCTCGAACGGCTGCATTTCGAAGCCTTGAGCGTCTGAGTTCTCGACGGGCCTTCCGGCGTCATCGTCGCCGCTCGGAGCCGGTCCAACGATGACGCCGTCGTCATTCGCGGCGCGCTTTTCCGCGCCGTCGTCGTGATTGTGGCGGCGCCGCGAGCGCCGTCCGTGGCCCTGCGGCTGCGGACGATGTTCTTCTTCCTCGGCCTGTCGATGGGCTCTATTCTCTTCCTCGAGCAAGGCGAGGCGGTCAGCGACCGGGATCTGGTAATAATCCGGGTGGATCTCGGCGAAGGCCAGAAAGCCATGGCGATTACCGCCGTAATCGACGAAGGCGGCCTGGAGCGAGGGCTCCACGCGAGTAACCTTGGCGAGGTAAATATTACCTCGCAGCGGCATTTTATCGGCGGCTTCGAAATCGAATTCCTGGACTTTGTTACCGCGTAGCACCACCACCCGAGTTTCCTCCGGATGGGAGGCGTCTATAAGCATTTTGTTGGCCATGGGATACTCTTTGCCGCGTCGCGCGTGGCAGGGCCGGCGGCATCCGCCCGGGCTCGTCGTGGAGCCCGGCGCCCGCTGTTCGGCGGGGCCATTTCGCGCGAACGCATATGTCTGGAGGAGAAGTAGTTGAGAGGCTTCGCGCGCGCTGACCGGCGCCGCGGCGGGTGGACAGATTTTCCGGTCGACCGAGGCGGAATCGGCGTGAGCCGCCGCGAGAATCGAGCGGAGGAGCAGAATGACGCCACATGGCGTGACAGCCCAAGCGCACGAACGCCGCTAACAAGCGCACGAAGCGTGTCGCAGGGCAATCGCCCGCCATGGACATAGCCACGAATACAGGCCATGAGTTCGTCACAAAAAAACCTTTCGACGCCAACGATTAAGCGCCTATCTGTCGGCACCGGCGCAGCGCGGCGCGCGCGACCGAAGTATTTGGCTTTCCCTCTCGGCGGGCGAATCGGCCTCGAATGAAGCCTTCGCGCATTTATTGCGCGTAGCCCTGCCCATGCGGGTTGCTTCATATACATAGCGCCAACGCCCGATTACCGCAAGCGGCGGGAATCAGGCCCACACGGGGCAAACCGGCGCGAATCCGAAAAAGCGCTGGCCAAAGGGAGCCGCCGAGGCTAACGCTCTCTTAACCCGCGTGTTTCAAGTTCGTTTCAAACCAGCGTCGCGCGCGATGGCGTCGCAGTATTTGGGGTTTTGGAAGTGACCCACGATTCGCGCTTGCCGGGCGGTTCGCGACGTTCACTGGCGGCCTGGGGGCTGGCGGCGGCTTTCGCCTCATCTTCCGTCCCGGCCGGGGCGATGAGCGACTCGCCTTCGCCGGCCGCGGTCACGGCCATCGCGACGCGCGTCGACCAGCACGGAAGCGAAGCCCGTTTGTTATTCGAACTGTCCGGGCCGGTCCGCGTCGAGACTTTCGCGGTCGCGGAGCCCGACCGAATCATTGTCGATTTGCCGGAGGTGACGTTCCCGCTCGATCCGATGGCGGGCCGAGAAGTCGTCTCCGCGAGAGCCGCGGGCGCGTCATCGTCGCTGATAAAATCATACCGTTTCGGGCAATTCGCGCCGGGCCGCTCCAGGATCGTGATCGAACTCGCCCGTCCGGCCAAGGTCTTGCGCGCGGAGAGCGTTACGCGCGCGGAGGGCGCGAGGCTGGAAATCGACCTCGCGCCGGTGGACGCCGCTAAATTCATGGAAGCCGCGGCGGAACACACGCGCGCCGCGGCTGAAAAGTCCGCGCCGGCGGCGCCGACGCCCGTCGCGGAGCGCCCGCCCGCTGGCGACGTTTCGGAGAAGCCGCTCGTTGTGATTGATCCCGGCCACGGCGGCGTGGACGTGGGCGCGGCGGGCAAACATGGCGAATTGGAGAAATCCATTGTCTTCGAATTCGCCAAGACGTTGAAGGCGACGATCGAATCGCAGGGCCGCTTGCGCGTGCTGCTGACTCGCTCCGACGATGTCTTCATCGCCCTCGGCGACCGCGTGCGCTTCGCGCGCCAGCACGGCGCCGCGCTGTTTTTGTCCGTTCACGCCGACACGCTTGGCTCGCCCAACGTCGAAGGCGCCACGGTCTACACGGTCGCCTCGCGCGCCTCGGACGCCGAAGCCGCGAAAATCGCCCAGAAGGAAAATTTCGCCGACCAATCGGCTGGGCTCGAGCAAAAGGCCGAGGCCGAGGAGATCGGCGACATTCTGTTCGACTTGACCCGCCGCGAGACGCGCGCGCTCGCGCGAGACTTTTCCGCCTCGTTGGTGAGCAAGTGGCGAGAGGCCGGCAGTCTCAACAAAAACCCGAGCCGATCGGCGAGCTTCGTTGTGTTGAAGGCGCATGACGTGCCCTCTGCGCTGCTGGAACTCGGCTATCTATCCAGCGCAAAAGATCTCGCCAACCTCGTTTCGCCGGAATGGCGCGATCGCGCGGCGCGCGCCACCGCGGACGCCATCAACGCCTATTTTAGCGCCCGTGACAACGCCGCCCGCGCTTCGACCAAGTAGGCCATTCGGACCGCTCGCCCATAATAAGCCACGAAATTACTGCAGATAGGCGGCAGGCGCGTCTCCTCGATACGGGAACGCGTTAAAGTCGAAAGCGCGTTGCTTTCGGCCGCGTGCCCCTAGATTGAACGGCGCTAGGGATGTAAGCAGGGGTTCGCAAATAAGCGGCGCGGTTTTATATGGATCGCGCCGACCGGCTGCCCGAGTTGGCCGCGCACGAAAATGGTGTGGTCGCGGTCACGATTTGCCTATGTTCGCCGTCATGGTCCATGCGTCGAACCGTCGGCGAACGAAACCTCGGCGCGCGCCGAGAGGCTAACGACGGGATCAAGGACCAAGGCCGCGAGGCGAACGCCTTCGCCGCGACGAGGATGGATTTGATGCGGTTGCTCGTGCGATTTCTGGGCTTTTTGTTCGCGACGGGGACGATTGTCTTCCTCATCGGCGCGGTCGTCGTCGCGGGCGTGGTGTTTTATTACGACAAGGACTTGCCCGATACGGCGCAACTGCGCAACTACGAGCCGCCTGTCACAACCCGCATCCACGCCGGCGACGGCTCCATCCTCGCCGAATATTCGCACGAGCGACGGCTGTTCCTGCCCAGTTCGGCGATTCCGCCGATGCTTAAGCAGGCTTTCATCTCGGCGGAAGATAAGAATTTCTATACACATAACGGCATCGACCCCGAGGGCGTCGGCCGCGCCTTGATGGTGATCGCCCAAGGCGGCCGGCACGTGCAGGGCGCATCGACGATCACCCAGCAGGTGGCGAAAAACTTCCTTGTCGGAAACGAACGCTCGATCGAACGCAAAATTCGTGAGGCGCTGATTTCGTTTCGCATCGAAGCGGCCTATTCGAAGGAGCGCATTCTCGAACTCTATCTCAACGAGATTTATCTAGGCCTTGGAAATTACGGCGTCGGCGCCGCCGCGCTCAATTATTTCAATAAGTCGGTCAATGAGTTGACCATCGCCGAGGCGGCCTATCTCGCGGCCTTGCCGAAGGGGCCGAACAACTATCACCCGTTCCTGCACCGTGATCGCGCGATCGAGCGGCGAAATTACGTGATCGACCGATTGATCGCCGACGGATTCGTTTCGCTTGCGGATGGAGCCAAGGCCAAGGCGGAGCCGCTTGGCGTCAACCCGCGCGTGCTCTCGCCAAACACTTACGTGGCTGGCTATTTCGCCGAGGAGGTTCGGCGTGAATTGCTTGATCTTTACGGCGAGAAAAAGCTCTACGAAGGTGGTCTGTCCGTCCGCACAACGCTCGATCCAAAGATTCAGGCGCTGACGCGGAAGGCGCTGGCGGATGGCTTGGTGCGCTTCGACGAGGCGCATGGCTTTCGCGGGGCCATGAATCACATCGACATTTCGTCCGACTGGGGAACGCAGCTGGCGGCGATTCCGGCGCTCGGCGACGTGAAACCTTGGCGGCTCGCGGTGGTGCTCGACGCCAGCGAGGCGCAGGCTCGCATCGGCCTGCAGCCGCCGCGCGAAAAATCCGGCGAGGTGGCGCGCGAACGCGAGACCGGCGTTCTGCCGGTCGACGGCATGCGCTGGGCCGGCCGAGGCGTGCGCGGCACGCTCACGCCCGGCGATGTCGTCTATGTCGAGCCCATGCAGGGCCGCGCCGGACAATACCGCCTGCGGCAGATCCCCGAAATTTCCGGCGCCATGGTGGCGATGGACCCCTATACCGGGCGCATTTTCTCGATGGTCGGGGGCTTTTCCTTCGACCAATCCGAGTTCAACCGGGCGACGCAGGCGTTGCGTCAGCCGGGCTCCTCGTTCAAGCCCTTTGTCTACGCGGCCGCGCTCGACGGCGGCTACACGCCGTCCTCGCAGATTCTCGACGAGCCGATCTCCATCGTGCAAGCCGACGGAACCATGTGGACCCCGGAAAATTTCGAAGGTGGCCACGGCAGTGGCGCGCACCCGTTGCGCTACGGCGTCGAGCACTCGAAAAATATGATGACGGTGCGGCTCGCCAAGGATGTCGGCATGCCGATCATCGCCGAATTCGCCAAGCGTTTCCGCATCTACGACGATATGCCGCCCTATCTCGCGATGTCGCTGGGCGCCGGCGAAACCACGCTGATGCGCATGGTGACCGCCTATTCGATGCTCGCCAATGGCGGCAAGCGGATCAAGGAGACGCTGGTCGATCGCGTGCAGGACCGTTGGGGTCATACGGTCTATCGTCACGACGACAGGCAATGTCTCGGCTGCGACGCGCCCAAATGGGATAATCAGAACGAACCGAAGCTGATCGACAAGCGCGAGCAGGTGATCGACCCGTTGACGGCCTACCAGATTACGTCGATCATGGAAGGCGTGATTCAGCGCGGCACCGGCGTGGCGATCAAGGCGGTCGGCAAGCATCTCGCCGGCAAGACGGGCACCACCAACGAGGCCAAGGATCTGTGGTTTATCGGCTATTCTCCGGATCTTTGCGTCGGCGTCTACATCGGCTACGACCGGCCGCGCTCGATGGGCGACCACGCCCAAGCCGCGCTTTACGCCGCGCCGATCTTCCGCGATTTCATGACGGTCGCGCTCAAGGACAAGCCCGACGTGCCATTCCGCGTGCCTCCGGGCATCAAGCTTATTTCGGTCGATCCGCATTCGGGGATGCGCTCCTCGGGCCAAGGCTCGATTCTCGAGGCGTTCAAACCCGGAACGGCGCCGCCCGATTCTTATAGCGGCGGAGGCGGCGGCGCGGCGCAGCACTCGCCGCAGGACATCGATCAGAAGGTCGGCGGGGGGCTCTACTAAAATCGCGCCGGCGGCTTCGGCTCTCTACTCATTGGGTCGGTTCGCTGCTATGTAACTGGCGGAAAGATGCTGCTGGAGCCTTCGGCGATGAAGTGGGAAGATTTTCAAAGTTCGCAAAACGTCGAAGACCGTCGCGGCGGCGATCAATATGCGGACGCGGGCGGCGGCTCGCGCATCGGGGCTGGCCATTTGGGCCTCGGCACGGTCGTGATTTTGGGTCTCATCGGCTACATGACCGGCATTAATCCGGCGGTGCTGATTGGTGGCGCGGAAATGCTCAACAACATGCGCGGCGGCGGCCAGGTCACGGCTCCGCGACAGAGCCAGCGCGGGACGACCGGCCAGCCGACCGACCAGATGGGCCAATTCGTCGCGAAGATTCTCGGCGAAAACGAAGAAGTTTGGTCGCAGGTTTTGCCGGCGCAAAAGAACATCGCGTTCCAGCCGCCAAGACTGGTCATGTTCGACGGCCGAACCGAATCCGGTTGCGGCGCGGCGCAATCGGCGATGGGGCCGTTCTATTGCCCGATCGACCGTAAAATCTATCTCGACACTTCATTTTTTCGCGACATGAAAACGCGCTTCGGCGGCGGCGGCGATTTCGCTTACGCCTATGTCATCTCGCATGAGATGGGCCATCACATCCAGAATCAGCTGGGCATCCTGCCGAAAGTGCATCAGGCGCAGGAGCGCGCCGAAAGCCGGGCCGAGGCCAATGCGCTGTCCGTACGCATTGAATTAATGGCGGATTGTCTCGCCGGAGTTTGGGCCGCCAACGGCAACGCCGAGCGGCGGTTTTTGGAGCAGGGCGACGTCGAAAAGGCCGTGGCGACCGCGCAGGCGATTGGCGACGACCGGTTGCAGAAGGCCTCGCGCGGCGTCGTCGTGCCAGATTCCTTCACGCATGGCTCCTCGGCGCAGCGCGTGCAATGGCTGCAGCGCGGCCTGCAATCGGGTCAGATCGACTCCTGCAACACGTTTTCGAGCCGATAGGGGCGCGCATTTTCGCGCACGCGCGCGCATCTACACGCATTTTCGCGCATGCGTGACCAGATCGACACCGCGTAGCCGGCGCGCGAGCTTCGTCAGGTCCGTCGCCTCGGCCTCGATGATCGATTCCTTGCGCGCGAGTAGGCCGACCGGCCGCGCCAGACTCGGCGCCAACCGAGTCAAAAGGCTCTCGGGCGCCGCCCGCAGCACGCGCGCCGCCTTTAGCCCGCCGAAAGCGATGGCGTCGCGGGCCTCCTCGATGAAGCCGCGATCTATGGCGTGACCGGCAAGGAAAAAAAACACATTGGACTGCCGCGCCCCCGCCAGCGCCTCGGCGACACCTTTGGCGGGCGCGTCGTTCTCGACCAGAACGCAGCCGGCCTCGTCGGCGATCTCGCCGAACCCGGCGCCAGTGGGGCCGACCAGCGCGACATCGGCGATTAGCCCGTCCACGGCGCCCTCGACGAGCGAGGCGAGGGTGCGCAGAGCGAGCTCATCGCGCCGCGACCCGCCGTTCGCGCGGTGGAGTTCGTAGCCGAAAAGAATAACCGAGAGCATTGTGGCGTCTCCCCAGGGAGCGGCTCGCCCCGAAGCAGCGTCCTTCCCAGACGAGGGCTTACCAAACTCCGGCGCGAAACGGAAAGCGAAGAGTTGGGCGGATTCACGCCGCGGAGAGCGGCGACGCGCCGGCGCCCTTGATCGGCGCATTCAATCCAGACTAGCGCGGCGCACGCCTCGAACACTCGGGACATGTTTCCATCTAACGGGATTTCGCTCAAGCGCGCCAATTCGCCGTAGCCGCGACCCACTCCCGCGCGCGGCTTTCGGGCTCAGCGTTGCGCAGAATGTCGGTGACGACGCAGGCGCTGTCGGCGCCGGCCCGCAACACGAGCCGCGCACGCTCCGGCGTTAGTCCGCCGATGGCGACCAAGGGTATGTCGCCGATACGTCGCTTCCAGTCGCCCAGACGCTCCAGCCCCTGTGCCGCGAAGGTCATTTTCTTCAGCAGCGTGGGATAGATAGGCCCCAGCGCGATGTAATCGGGAGACAGCGAAAGGGCGCGATCAAGTTCGGCTTCGTCGTGAGTGGAAACGCCGAGCTTCACGCCCTTCGCGCGCAACGCGGCGATGTCGGCGCCGTCCAGATCGCCTTGGCCCAGGTGCACGAAGTCGCAGTTCTCTTCGAGCGCGAGGCGCCAAAAGTCATTGATCACCAGTTGCGCGCCGAATTTCGTGGACAGCTCTCGCGCCGCGCGAATTTGTGAGCGAACTTCGTCTTCCGGGCGATCCTTGATCCGCAATTGCACGAGCTTCGCCCCGAGAGGCAGCAGCCGCTCCAGCCACCCGGCGTCGTCGACGATGAGATAAAAGGGGTCCAACCTCACGCCGCGCCCTCGTCGAAGGCGCGGCCGATCACCGGCGTCGAGGGCCGCGCGAAATCACGCGGCGTCATTGGTTTCGCGAGGAAGGCGGCGCGACCCGCTTCGACGCCGAGCGCGAAAGCGCGCGCCATGGCGACGGGATCGCCGGCGCGCGATACGGCGGTGTTCAGCAATACGGCGTCATAGCCGAGTTCCATCACCGCCGCGGCGTGGGAGGGAGCCCCGAGCCCCGCGTCGACGACCAACGGCGTTTGTGGAAAATGCGCGCGCAAGCACCGCAGCCCGAAAATATTGTTGATTCCGCGTCCCGAGCCGATCGGCGCCGCCCACGGCATCAATACCCGGCAACCGGCGTCGAGCAGTTTTTCGGCGACGACAAGGTCTTCTGTCATATAGGGGAAGACGCAAAAGCCGTCCCCAACAAGGACGCGCGCTGCCTCGACGAGGCCGAACACGTCGGGTTGCAGCGTATCCTCGTCGCCAATGACTTCCAGCTTGATCCAGTCCG
>PLZT01000177.1 GCA_003152255.1 Methylocystaceae bacterium
GCGCGCGCCTGGAAAGTTCATCCGCGGCGCTTCCCCTTCCGTTGGCGCGCCGTCGATGCTATTGGGCGCGCCTACGAAAGCGAGAGGGCGAAAAATGAGCGAGATTTGGTTGGCGACGGGCGAAGCGACGGTGCTCGCGGCGGATGGGCAATACACCGACGCGATGCCGGAGGTGATGATCGGAAATGTCAAAGGACCGGTCGGCCATGCCTTCGCTTCGATGGCCGGGCAGGTCGCGGGACATCCGCGCATGTTCGTCATCCGCGATCTCAACCAGCAGGTCCGCCCGGCGACGATGATGACCACCAAAATGACTGTGAAGTCCGAGGCCTATGTCGAACTGCTCGGCGGCGTGGTGCAGGCGGCGACGGGCGACGCGATCATCGATTGCGTCGCGGAAGGGATTCTGCCGAAGGCGGAACTGGGCGACCTGTGCATGGTCATCATGGTCTGGCTCGACCCGCGCTGCGCGAGCGACGAAAATCTCGACCGCAAGGATCTCTACCGCACCAATTACGAGGCGACCAAGCTGGCGATCTCGCGCGCCATCAAGGGAGAGCCGACGATCGACGAACTGATCAAAAACCGCAAGTCGGTCTCGCATTACGCGCTGGAAGGCGTGTTCGAGGTCTAGAGCAAGTTCCGCAAAAGTTGACAGACTTTTGCGATCAGAACTTGCTCCAGCATTTTGTTCTTGCGCGATTTCTTATCGCTCGGATGATTCCATCCGAGCGGAAAGCGCGCTAACGCACGTTTGGCGGCGCGTGGTTGGAGGCGCTATTTCGCCTCCGCCACGCCGATCACCAATCCTTCCGAAAACCACGTCACGAGAAACCGCGCGAGGCGCTCCGTCGCGGATTGGCTTTCGTTCTGGAACGCGACAAGCTGGCAGATGTCGCCGAAGGATTGGCCGGCCATGGCCTCGAAGAGCGCGAGATGTTCGTCCGGATCGAGCTGGCGATAGGCGGGGTCGAGATCCGCGCGCCAAATGGCGATGGTTTCGCTCTCGCTCGCGTCCGACGGGCGATCCTCGAGCGCGCCTTCGTCCTCCTCATCAGCGCGCGCCGCCTCCTCGTCCTGCTCATCCGCGGTGGCGGCGGCATAGGCGTCCAGCACGCCGGCGGCGACTTCGATCAGCCGCAAACTGGGATGGAACGTGAAACCGAGGCGCGGCCAGTCTCGCGGCGAAAATTCCGCCAGCGTTTCGATGCTCTGCGCGGGCGCGTCGGCGGCGTCATAGGCGTCGGTGAGCGCGCGCTCGAACACCGCGAGACCGATGGCGAGCGCGTTGGCGCTCCAGTTCTCGCTCTCTCGCATGAACTCCGGCAACCGCGTGGTGTACCAGCGGGCGTTGCGCAGACGCGAGGGATTTTCGTCGATGTAGGCCTCGACGAGCGCCTCGAAATCATCGTCGCCCAGCAGGACGCGAAGCGCGGGATAATCCTCGTCGAGAAATTCCGCGAGCCGGAGGCGATAGGCGTTAACATAGACGCCCATCATCGTGGGGCGGTCGGCCTCGCGCGGCGGCGCGACAACATCGAGAATCGCGCCGTCTTCCGCGTCGCCGGTCAGGACGGCCGATTGGAACAAGCTCTGCAATTCGGCGAGCTTCACGCGGCGCTCCGCGACACGTTGGCGGCGATCGCGGCGTCGATGTCGCGCATGCGCTGGAGTTCGCCAAGCAATTCGGAGAAGGGCGGAAAATTGTCGTCGCGCTCGATCATCACGGAAACATCGCCGAAACGCCGACGCGCCCTCTCGTAAAGCGTCCAGACTTCCTCGCGGATGGGTTGGTCGTGCGTGTCGATGAGGTGCGTTTCATTGTCGGTGTGCCCGGCCATGTGAAATTGCGCGACGCGCTCCGCCGGAACGGCGTCGATGAAGGCGTTGATGTCGAAGCCGTGGTTGAATCCCGAAACGAAAACATTGTTCACGTCGAGCAGCAGCAGGCAGTCGGCGCGCTCCGCCATTTGCGCGACGAACTCCCATTCCGGCATTTCGGATTGGGTGAAGGTGACATAGGTCGAGGCGTTTTCGACGACCAGTCGCCGCTTGAGAATATCCTGAACGCGGCCGATGCGCTCGACCACATGGTCCAGCGCTTCGCGCGTGTAGGGAATCGGCAGCAGATCGTGCAGATTGCGACCGTGCACGCCGGTCCAGGCCAGATGATCCGAGACCCAGGCGGGTTCGACACTGTCGGCGAGAGTCTTGAGCGCTTTCAGATAGTCGAGGTCGAGCGGGTCGGTCGAGGCGAGCGACATCGAAACGCCGTGCATGACGATTGGATAGTCGGCGCGGAAGCGTTCCAGCATGGCCAGGGGGCGGCCGCCGGGAACCATGTAGTTTTCCGAGATGATCTCGAACCAGTCGACCGGCGGTCGAGTCGAAAGAATTTCGTCGTAATAGACGGGCCTCAAACCGAGGCCGTAGCCAAGGCGCGGGAGCGATTCCATGTCGAGCTCCTCCGGCGATCGGCGCCAAGCGATCCAGCTCCGTCGCCGCGTCCGAATTGGCGAGGAGCCGCCGCTTGCACGCGGCGGCCGCTTCATTTTAAAGTTTAGTCCATGACCTTGCCGCCGGCGTCGGCGCAAGCTTTTTCGGACTCGACGAATATCCAGCCCTGGCCCTTGCAGGCGTTCATGCCCTTGCAGCTGTTCTTCGGGGTCATGCAGTCGCTTTTGGCCTTGCAGCTGTTGGCGCCGAGGCAGTGCACCTTGGCCGGCGTCGCGGCCGCCGCGGGCGTCGCTCCAGCGAGGGCGAGCGAGACTGCCGCTATGGCCAGCGCGGCCCCGGAACGCGTGTTGTTTTTCATCGGATTTCCTGCCTTACAATTTTATTGTCGGTCCCGTTGGCGAGCGTCCTTATGGACGAAGTCTCGTCGCGGCCGGCGGCAGGATATGTCGCCTCTTGGCGCCTTGCAACCGACCCCTTGGCGGCGGCGAAGGGAGCCGCCGCCGCGGCTCCCTGGAGTCTCACTTCTTGCAGCGGCGCCTGGCCTTGCAATGATGCTTGGTGGTGCAATGGCTCTTCATGTGAACCACCGCGTTACTTGGCGCCGGCCTTACTTCGCGCCGCCCGCGGGCTCGGCCGGAGCGGGAGCGGCCTTGTCGTCCTTCTTCGCGGCGCAGCCGTCCTTGTTGCACTTATGCTTTTCGGCGTGGTGTTTACGATGATGATGATGCTTCGCGGCCGCCGGCGCGACGCCGGCGAGAACCAATGCAACCGCGGCGACGGCGATCGTCGAACCGGAAATAATATTCGTCTTCATCAGCATCTCCCAAAAGTCCGATGACATATCCGCTTGGCCGGCGGCCGCGGCAAAACCTGTCCGCGCAGGTTTCGCTAGCTATACCACCTGCCGGCGGATTGGCCAGCCGTTTCCGCGGCGCTATGTCGCAGGCGGAATTGCCGAGCGTCTATAAAAAACATCGTCTTGATCGAAGGTGATGATCGCTTCGCGCGCCGGCGCGCCGCCCGCCCAATCGGCGGCGCCCAATATAAATCTCGACACTCGTCTTCGTGGAGCAGTAGGAAAGTGCGCGGGCTCGACTTCCCTCGCGCGCCGCGAAATATGGCGACGACGCGGAAAACACCAACGGAGAGAACGATGTCCATTGATCGACGCGACCTGTTGCATTCCCTTCTGCGTTCCGCGGCCGGCGGCGTTTTCGTGGCGATCACGACTTGCGCGTCGGTCGGAGCCCACGAATATGAGGCGGGCAATATCACCGTCGAGCATCCCTGGCTGCGCTCGCCGGGCGATGGCGAGACGACCGCGCCGCTGTTCATGATCATCGAGAACAAGGGCGACACGCCCGACAAGCTGATCGGCGCGAGGGCCGCGAAGGTCGGCAAGATCGTCATCCACACCGACCCCGCGCGGATCGTCGTGCCGCACGGAATCGTCATTCCGCCGCGCGCCACGGTGACGCTCCAACCCGGCGGTCCCCATGTCGGCTTGCACGACGTGACGAAGATGAACCCCGTCGGCTGGGGCTTCGAACTTACGCTGATCTTCGAAAAAGCCGGCGAGGTGACGATCGACGCCTCTGTCGAGGCGCCCGACGCCAAACATGCGCATGACGCCGAGGCGACGGAGCGCTGGGAGAAGGCTCACGGCGCGAAGAAGGAAGCGGAGCCCGCGGCGCACGAAGAGCATCACGACGCCCATGCGGATCACGTGCATATGCACGAAGAACACGAGCATATGCACGAAGCACATGAGCACGCGGCCGAGGAAGCGCCCGATGTCGCCGGCATGGACCACAGCAAGCTCAATCACGGCGTGCTTGGCCACGCGCCGTCGGCGCCGAGTGGCGACTGAGCGGCAATTTCGAAGGGGCGGCTCCCTCTCCGGGGGGGCGTCGCCGCGCTCGCGAAGGCTACGCTTTTTCTACCGCGGGGCAGCGGGCGGACGGCGTAAAGGATAGGCTCATTTCGGCTTCCAGTCGGTCGCCGCCTGCTGCGCGTCCGCGAGTTCCGATTCGGTCATCCGAGCCGCCAGCCCCTTGCGGTTCGCCGCGGCGACATCGCGCGCCGTCGCGTCGGTGGGGCCGGCGAGCTTCGCGATGGCCAGGCTGTACCACTTATGCGCCTCGACATTATCCTGCGGCACGCCGACGCCGGCGTCGTACATCGCGCCGAGATTGACCATCGCGGGCGCGTAACCGTGTTCCGCCGCCTCGTGGAACCACGTCGCCGCCTGGTTCTGGTCCTGCGGGACGCCGAGCCCGTTTTGATACATGAAGGCGATGCTGCTCTGGGCGGCGGGGTCGCCCTGTTGCGCCAGCGGCGCGAGGAGTTTTAGCGCGGTCGCGTAATCCCCGCGCAGATAGGCGTCCATGCCTTCTTCCAAGGGTTTCGCGGCCGCCAGAGAGCAAAGGCCCGCGGACAGGACGAGAGCCATGAATGCGAGTTTGATGCGTAATTTCATGAGGTGTCGCCTCTTAAGCAGCGCGTCGTTCGAACGCGTCTCTTGACGTCGCCGCGCGCCGCTCCGATACCCGCCTGCGAAAGCGGTCGCGAACGAGCGAGAATTGCCGTTGTCCCGCAATGGGTAGCAGGAAGAAGTAACCCGCGGTTTAATCGGGCGGGGGCGCCTGCGGGTCAAGGCGCGTCGCGGCTCACTCGGGGCGACCGGCGAAACTAACTGTGCATCAACGGCGGGACGCGCTGAAAGCTCTTGCGGACGGCGCGGCTTTGCTGGCCAAGTTTGGTTGGCCAGTTCAATATGAGTCAAGGTATGATTCCGAGGCTGTTGGTATGCATGAGCGCCACGAATTCCCAAACCGCCTCCCGTGACGAACAGGCGGCGCACAAAGACGAAATGCTTTCGAGGATCTGACGTCCCGCAAGCAGTGAGCATCAACAAAAAGAGTCACACGTCATATGACCGATGTTCCCGTTACTCCTCCAATATTTGAATCTCAAGTTTTCAATTGTCCTTACTGCCGAGCTTATGCGAAACAGCTTTGGTATAAGGTTCTCGGACTGCAATATGGTAGCGGCTTCCAACGGCAAACTGAATCGCTAAGGCTATCTTTCTGTTCTCACTGCAATCAACCCGCCTATTGGCACGAGGGAGTGATGATCTATCCTCGGTTGCGAGCCACAAAGCCGCCGAACCCTGACTTGGACGAGAAAATCAGGCGCATTTACGAGGAAGCGGCCGACATTCGTCAGGATAGTGCAAGGGGCGCGGCGGCTTTGCTCCGCCTATGCGTTCAGTTGGTGTGCATCCAGTTGGGGGAGAGCGGCAAGAATATCAACGAAGACATAGGGAGCCTCGTCAGGAAAGGTCTCCCGGTTGAGGTTCAGCAAGCGCTCGATGTTGTGCGAGTAGTCGGCAACAACGCCGTGCATCCCGGACAAATCGATGTGGACGACCATGAGGATACTGTTGAGGCCCTCTTTTCTCTCATCAATATGATCGCTGACCGCATGATAACACATCCAAAGCAGGTGGCTGGATTGTTCAGCGCTCTCCCGGCCTCTATACAAGAGCAAATCGCCAAACGCGACGGCGCGAAACAGCCTTAATAGCAAGCCTAACTGACAATAACCCGTGGGAACTCGTCATTGCGAGGAGGCGAAGCCGACGAAGCAATCCAGGGGCCGCCCGCGACTCCTGGATTGCTTCGCTGCGCTCGCAATGACGGGCAACCGCTACACGCACGCTCCTTCCGCGAACCCGACGACGTCGTGTATTGGAACAGCAGTCTTGCTCAAGATAGATGTAACGATACGCCAGCGGCGCCGCCAGCGCGCTATCGTGGAAGCCGAACAGGATTAGACTAAGCTATGATAAGCCCGCGTGGCGGCTTAGGCATGGGTTAATAATGGCAAAAATATATATAACTTAACCATTCGTCTCTGGCCACAAACTTAAATTCCTACCAATAGCTCAGCTTGATTTATCGGGTCGGGCTACTACGTCCCCTCTCACGCGAAAGGTGGTCCGGGAGAGCAATCATGGGCAATCTGCTGTATTACGCGATCGTGTTCCTGGTGGTCGCGTTGGTCGCCGCTGCTCTGGGATTTGGCGGTGTCGCGGGAACGGCGATGGAGGG
>PLZT01000341.1 GCA_003152255.1 Methylocystaceae bacterium
TCGCATATTGGGACGCGGCGCCCCTAGACGCGGCGGCGGTCGCCTCGATGGTCGAGCAGGCGCCCACGAGCAAGGTCGCTTTGTCCGTCGCGTCATTCTCGAATACGCCCATCTCCGCGATCCGCCGGGCTGTTGGCCTTTCGCAAGCGGAGGTGAAGGACGCGGTTCCGACCGAGTTGGCGGCATAGCCCGCGATCGCGCGGGCTTTCGTATGAGGTGAGCGGCTGTTTCGAATGAGCGCGCCGCGCGTTATTTCGCGCCCGCCGCGCGCTCATTTCGTTTTGATGATTTCACGAACAGCGGCTTTGTTGCGCGGAGGCTTCGAAAGGCGCGAGGGCACCGTCGTGGAGTCATTTAGGCAACGCGTACGAAATCGGCTTGCCCGAGTTTGCGCATTCGGTTGAGCGATCACAAGGGCGCGCGGCTGATGCTCGACGCCTTACCGAAAGCGAAAACCCTGATTGCCGACCGCGGCTATGACAGCGACTGGTTCCGCGCGACGCTGAAAAAACGCGGAACCGAGCCCCGCATCGCACCGACAAAAAGCCGAAAGATTCCGCTCGCCTATGACAAGGCGCTCTATCAAACGCGCCACAAAATCGAAAATCTGTTCGCCAAGCTCAAACACTGACGGCGCATCGCAACACGTTACGACCGTTGCGTTCACACCTTCTTCTCGGCAATCAGTATCGGAGCAGCCATCGCCTTCTATCTCAACCAATGAGTCCTGAGCCTAGCTCAAAGCAGGTCCGGCTCGGAATTACCTATGGCGCGACAATTCCATGAGTTACGGTAGGCGGTCCGCTCGGCGCTGCAGCCGAGGCACGTTAAGACTGCTTTGGGAGCATGTTGATGTCCACGGATCTCGATCTCGAAGTAGCGGCGCTTCACCCGGGCACGCCCGCGCATGTCAGCCTTGCGATTCTCGGCGCGATGGCTTTTGTCGCGGAAGCTGGGCAGGCGCCTGCGCGATCGGAGGATGTCGATATGATCACGAGCGCCTGGCGATTCATCTTCGGCAAGACCTCCCGACTTGATTGGTATGGGCTCCCACGCGTCGAGCCCGAACTTCTCGCATCGTTGGTCACGCCCGCAAGTTTGCGGGAAGACGCGATCAAATTCATGACTGTGATTACCTGCATCGACGGCGTCCCCGAGGGGGCCAAGGTCGATGCCGTGCGCCGATACGCGGCCGCGCTCGATATCGAGGCGTCCTATATTGATCTCCTTGGTCTCAGCTCTACTGGACATATGAAGGACGCGCTTGCCGAAATGACGCGTCTCAACATGGACAGCATCACCAATGGCCAATGGACGGGAGGGGATTCGAACGCCTGGCTCTTGCCTTATGTCGGGCCCTCAGCCGATCCTGCCCTGGCCGCGCGCTTCCATGCTCTATCGGGATATCCTTCGAACAGCTTCGGGCGCGCCTTCCACGACCACTTCACATCGAACAACTATGAATTTCCGGGGGAAGCGATGGCGCTCAACGCCGGCTTCTCGGTGCCTCACGACAGCGCTCATGTCATAACCGGCTATAACACCACGCCGCGGGGCGAGATCCTTGTTTCGGTGTTCACCTCGACGATGCATGATCGCTTGCCGATGGGCGCTCACGTCCTTCCGGTGATCTTCATCTGGCATCTCCACATTCAAATCAATCCGGTCGCCGGAAAAGCCGCGACCCCTATGGATCCCCAGAATTTCTGGTGCGCTTGGGCGGCGGGAGCCGCCAGCAGAGTCGACACTTTCGCGCCGGGATGGGATTTTTGGGAGCTCGCGGAGCGATCGCTGGCCGAGGTTCGAACGATCTTCGGCATTCCTGTCGAAGGCCTCGAAGCTTGGGCAAACGCGCAGGGCTTCAGGCCCGTAATCGCCTGACGCGGCGGCGGCTCACGGACCGATAAGAACGCTCATGGCTGAATGTTAAGTGGCGCGAAGGGCTCGGCTCAATGGGCATCCGACCGAGCGACTTCCGAATAATCTTTCCTTTTCACTGCCTGGAGTCGAACCTTTAGCGCTCATTCGCTGTCTGCGTGACTATGTCAGCTTTTCGGCTTCGAGCGCACGTGCGACCGACAAAGTACAAACCTCACACCCGCGCATCGTTGCGGTCGGATTTGGTTAGACGGGCTGACAGAGCAGCGTGTCCATGGCGCGCGTCCATGCACACCGCCGGCAATCCAGCGGACTTTAAAGAACGCCACAACCTCGGTGATGTCGGCCCGCTTTCCGGACCGATCCTGACCGCATGAGGCGCTTTGCTTCGAATGAAAGCGATCAAAACTCCAGGCTCGGACGCCACTTCAGCTTCGATGACAACACTCACGGCCGCGAAACATTTCAAGCCGTCGGAGATCGGTCTGCTGATCGCCCCTTCAAAGGCGTCGTGCCATGCAAACGATACGCGCCTATGCCGCCGATCTCGTCTTACTCGATCAGACCTTGCGCGACTTTGGCGGCGAAGCACTCGAACCCCGCGCCCTGTTGCGGGAATATACACGGCGGATGATGCTCGATATCTGGCCGAACGATGGTCGGCGCACGCCGACGATCGAAGATCGCGCGACCGGCCAGATGCTGGAGCACGTCCGCGAGCGTATCCGTGCGCTCGCGCCGGTTGATGAGCCGGCAAAGTGGTTGCGGGTGTACATTTAGAGGACGGCGACGGGCTTTCGAACGCTCATGCCAACCGGCGCCGCTTGAAGCTCAAGCGGCGAGCAGAGCCATCGAATATGAGAATATTTTTGGTCGATATTCTCCATTCGATGGCTTTTTTGGACCGAAGTTCCATATTCTCACGCCAAGATGGCTCCCGACATACGTGCAACGCGACAGCAAGATCGGCGCTCGTAAATCAATTCGTCGATTGTCACGACAGTCGTCGATCCGTCGCTATGGCTTCGGTGAGAACAGGTCGGGCGCGCCTGGTTTCAGCACGACGTAGCAGCGCCGCCAGGGCTGATCGTCGATCAGCCGCCAGCGATGTCCGCTCCCAGCGGTGTCTGCTGCGACCAGCACATCGCCGGGAGCGAGGACGAACGTCTCGCCGTCGCGGGTGGTGAACCCCAGCGTCCCCGAGAGCGTCAGCACGTATTGCGTCTCCGGCGCATCGTGCCAGTCGAACGAAGAATGCGGCGGCGACTCCTTGAAGTGCACGGCGACGACGTCGGTGCGGGCGTCGAGCCCGACCGTTCCCTCAATGACGAGCGAGGCGTTGTCGGGGCCGGTGCCGAGTTTGAATGCATGCATCATCGAAGCGCCTCACATTATCTCCGCGCGGCCGAGCCAGCGCGACTGCAGTCGGGCGAATTCGCCGTTCTCGTGTAGTTTTTGAATTGCCGCATCGACCGCGTCGCGGAGATCCGCGCGATCCCGCGCGAACGCTATGCCGAGCTTCTCGTGGGTCGGAACCTGCATTGCGACGCTGAGTTCCGGCCGGTCCTTGACGAGCCACGAGATCACGGGGAACAGTTTGATGATCATCCCGATGCGCCCCGCCGAGAGATCGTCGAGCGCGGCAGGGATGCCATGATAGGGGTAATAGCGGATGCCGGCGATCTCGCCTTGCGCGAGCAGGCGTTTCGCCACCGCGTCCGACGTATTGCCGATCTGTATGCCCGCTGTGAGGCCGCGCAAAT
Organism: Methylocystaceae bacterium; assembly: GCA_003152255.1. Next base: position 3,642 of record PLZT01000341.1, read on the forward strand.
CCGCGGGCGAAGTTACGTTTGGCGACAGATGTCGGTTGACCGCGACGCCCTGGTTGAACTCGAGATAGGGCCGCGAAAACAGAACGACGGAGGCCCGCTCCGGCGTGATCGTCGTGCCCGAGATCACCGCATCGCAGCTCCGATTGACGAGACCATCGAAGATGCCGTTGAAATCGTCGCCGCTATAGGCAACCGGCTGCAACTCGAGACCCAGTTCACGGCACGCCGCTCGCATGAGCTCGACGTCGAAACCGGTGCGCAGACCGTCCTGCATGACATCGAACGGTGGATCCGGATAAGCCGACCGGACCACCAACGCGCCGGGGGATAGGGTGCTCATCATCGTTCCGTCTCGCCGCCACAAACTTGTGCCGATTAAGGGGGAATTAGGTTGCGAGAAGGGCTTTGGCGCCCATCGGAATGTCGCACGCCTAACGCCAGAGGTTCGTTCGAGCGAGATCCATCCACTCGTTCCCCCGACCGCTCATCACAGCCTTCACCATATAGAAGCGTGAAGCCCTTGGCCATCTCCGCGGTAACCGCCGGAGGCATGGCAAGCTTCGAACGGTCCACCACCGCGTCGACCGTGGCTTTATTTTCGGTTCCTGCTAAGCTTGCTCCTCGTCGAGGAGATGTTGCTCGAATGCGGGGCCGCTCTCTCCTACGAAACCATCCGTCGCTGGGCCATGAAATTTCGACCCGATTACGCCCGCCGCCTGAAGCGCAAGAAGCCCGGCCGGCGGAAGTTCATCAACGCCGCTTTTCCGTAAGCAGTCACGGGCAACACGCGTTGCAGCCGGGACGCGAGCTGTTCCTCCTGGTGTTCGGCCAAAATCATTCGGGTCTCCGTCGATTGAACGAATTGAAATTTAAGAAGAACGGTCACCGAGCCGTACGGCGCGGGCTGGCCCCGCTGAACGCCGCGGCCCGATACGCAACCTGCATCGACATGGATTCGCTCAATCAGCGTTTTCCCGAAGGCGAAATGCCTATCGAGGTTCTGCCTTTCGTGAAGGCGGTGAACGAAGCGCTGACCCGCCTCGACGCCGGCGTCGCCGGGCAAGGGCGCTTCACCGCCAACGCCGCGCATGAATTGCGCGCGCCGATCGCCATTCTCGACGCGCGGGCCGACGCCGTGAACGACGACGCGCTCAACCGGGAGATAAAGCGCGACGTGCGGCGCATGCGGACGGTCGTCGACCAGTTGCTGCTCGTCGCGCGGCGCTCCAGCAATGAACACGACGACGCTCCATCGATCGATCTCGGGGAAGCCGTTCGATCGATTGCCGGAAACTATCTGCCCATAGCGATCGCCAATGGCCGTCGCCTCGAACTCGACGCGCCGACGCCGCCGGTGATTGCGCGCATCGGCCGTTGGGAGCTCGAATGCGTCGTCGGCAATCTCATCGACAACGCCTTGCGGGCAGAACCCCAGGGCGGCTGCGTCTCGATTCGCGTTGGAGCGGATCGCGAGATCGAAGTCATCGATCACGGCGAAGGCGTGGGGCCAGAAGATCGTGAGCAGATTTTCGAGCCTTTCTGGCGCAAAAGCGATGCGCCGCCAGGCACGGGCCTAGGCCTCGCCATCGTCAAGGAGATCATGGAGATGCATGGCGGGCGAATTTCCGTCGAGGAGACGCCCTATGGCGGCGCGACGTTCAGGATGACGTTTCAATAATTGTGAAGCCGCGCGCCGTCCTTAGGGGACTTCGTCACCACTATGTCCGGACGTAATTTTCGGCGCACACATCAGCTGGCGCGCAAGCGGGCGCATGCCGACCTCGTCCCGGTTTCGACAATATTGCGGCGCAATATCAAATCCTGGCGACGGGCCTGCGCAACTCGGCGTTAGCCTACCGCTCTTAATAAGTGCGCTTCATAAATGCGCTTC
>PLZT01000636.1 GCA_003152255.1 Methylocystaceae bacterium
CCGCCTCTAGCACGGTCACCGCCTGCTTCGAGCTTTCCTTGATCTCGATCACATCGCCGGGCTTGACGAGGTAGGACGGGATGTTCACGCGCCGACCGTTAACCCGGATATGGCCGTGGTTGACGAACTGGCGCGCGGCGAACACCGTCGGCACGAATTTGGCGCGATAGACCACCGCGTCGAGACGGCGCTCCAACAGGCCGATCAGATTGTCGCTCGAATCGCCCTTGAGGCGGATGGCCTCGGCGTAATATTTGCGGAACTGCTTCTCCGAAATATTGCCGTAATAGCCCTTGAGCTTCTGTTTGGCCTTGAGCTGGGTGCCGAAATCGGTCGGCTTGCCCTTGCGGCGCTGGCCGTGCTGACCCGGGCCGTATTCGCGCCGGTTCACCGGGCTCTTCGGGCGGCCCCAGATGTTCTGGCCCATTCGGCGGTCGATTTTATATTTGGCTTCTGCGCGCTTGGTCACCTAAGTCCTCTTAACTGTTCGTGACGCCGGTTCTCCGACGCCAGCGCAAGCGCGCTCAAGAGGCGACCAGACGCGCGCATGGCTTCCCCACGGGAAAGCGCGATGCGCCGTCGAACCACGTTTCTCGAAGCCGCTTGCGATAAATCCGCAAAGCTGGAAACGCGCCCTCCTCTGCCAAACGTCACGAGCGTTCAAACTTCATGAAGTTAAGCCGACAGGCCGCTCACCGATCGAAGCCAGCGCCAAGCTCCTTATTACAAGGAGGTGGTTTGAGCTACGGGAGCCGCCACGGGTGCTTGCCGGCGTGGGGAACTCCGCGCCGGATGCGTAGGCCTACAAAAGCCGGCCGCCGCTGTCAAGCGAAAGCCGAAGCAGCCGCGCCGATTAGAATCCGACGCCTTGCAGCGGCAGGACGAACGGACTTTGCGGCCGCGGGTCGAACGCCTGGTGCAGGATTCCGTCCATATACTTGTCGCGCTGGTAGGTCGTTAGGGGGTCGTTGCCCCAGTCATAGGCCGGCTGCCACACGTATTGATTGGTCGAACCGACGGGAACCTGAGTCCCGGGATCGAGAAAGCTGCGCCGCTCGACGACGAGCGGAGGACGGGAATGCGCGTAAAGCGCGTCATGATGCGCATAAACCGCGCCATGATGGGGGTGGCGCGGTTTCGCGACGGCGGCGTCCGTCGACGCCAAGCCGGCGAGGCAGCTCAGCACCACGGTATATTTCAGCAGGGTGCGCATCTTCCAAAGGCTCCTTTCAGGCCGAACTCATGCTCGAACAGTAACGGATCGCCACGCAAAGCGATATAGGCTCCGCGCGGCGATCCGTCCAACCTGTGTCGCCCGTTAGCGGGCCTTCTTCGTGTGTTTTGGCGGCGCTGGTTCTGTTTTGAGCGCCGGCGGCGTTGAATGCGCGTCCAGCCAGCTGTTTTTCTCGGCGTTGGGCGAAAGAGCCGCGCCGGCGGCGCCGCAGCCCTTGCCGCGCTCTTGCTCCGCGGCCAGGAAGAATTGGTCGAACGCCGCGTTCTCGCCATTCGGAACGTAGTCCAATCGATCCAAAATGCAGCCAAGCGCCCGCCGGTCTATCGGTTTCGCGGGCGCGCCACACGCCACGCCGGCGATCTCCACCGAACGCTTGCCGCCGATCAGCCGCAACGCGAGACAGGCGCGCTCGGTCGGCGCGCTTTCGCCGCTGGCCTTTTGCGACAGGCGGATATCAGCCGTTTCGAAGGAGCCGAAACGCGAGGCGAGCGGCGAAAGTTGGCTGATCTTGACGACGGCGAGCCCGGCCTGAGCCGCGTGTCGCGTCATATCCAGGAAAAAGTCGGGATTGCCCCGCTTGTCGACGGGCGTCTCGCGGATATCGAGGCGCAGATAAGGTCCGCCAGACGTGAATTCCCCGAGCGTTAAACTGTCTTCGCGCCCGTCGCCGCCTTCGAGCCGGCGGCTCGATAAGGCCTTTGTCTCCTTGGCGAATTCCGGCGCCGTCAGATCGAAGGCGGCATTTTGCTTTGCAATGGGGGCTGGGCCCGGCGCTCGCGCGACGTCGCCAGAATCGTTTCGCCCGCCGTTATCGGCGCTCGCCTCTATTGTCGGCTGCGGTTTGACAAAGATAGCCGCGGCGCCAAGCACCGTCACGGCGACAACGCCGATCATCGCGGCGGCGAGATTGCCGGTCGGGCGCGCATAAAGCGGCTTCGCGCCGGGGCGAACCGCGTAATCTTGTTCGAATCCGCTGACACTCATGACGCCACTCCAAAAAAAGCGCTCTCGCCAGTAGGCGTTAACCGCGATCGTTATCGCATCGAATTTTCCAAAACAAAGTTACCGCGCGGCAACCACTTGGGCGCGTAGTAAACAAAGCGTATACGCTGATTTTCTCGGGCTTCGACGCGAAAAACCCGCGCGAGGCGTTCGCGCGGGCTTCTCTTATTGTCGCGATCCGTTAACGGACCGAGCAGCGGGAGGCTTATTCGTCGCCCTTGGCTTTCTTTTTCGGCGCTTCCCCTTCGCGCGCCTTCAAGGCGGCGCCGAGAATGTCGCCGAGCGAAGCGCCCGAATCGGTGGAGCCATATTGCGCGATGGCCTCCTTCTCTTCGGCCATCTCCAGCGCCTTGATCGACACGGCGATCTTGCGCGCCTTGCGGTCGAACAAAGTCACGCGCACATCGACCTTTTCGCCGACGGCGAAGCGCTCGGGACGCTGATCGGCGCGGTCGCGCGCCAGCTCCGCGCGCTTGATGAAGGTGGAAAGATCGGTGCCGACGATCTTCACGTCGATGCCGCCTTCCTTCACCTCGGTCACTTCGGAGGTGACGACGGCGCCCTTCTTGAGGTCCACCGCGCCGCCCTCTTCGGCGCCGGCCGAGGCGAACGGGTCGCCGGCGAGTTGCTTCACGCCGAGCGAAATGCGCTCCTTCTCGATGTCGACATCGAGAACCTGCGCCTTGATCACGTCGCCCTTCTTGAACTCTTCGATCACCTGTTCGCCCGGACGATTCCAGTCGAGGTCGGAGAGATGCACCATGCCGTCCACGTCGCCGTCGAGACCAATGAACAGACCGAATTCGGTCTTGTTCTTGACCTCGCCTTCGACGGTCGAACCCACCGGATGCTTCTCGGCGAAGGCTTCCCAAGGATTCTGCAGGCACTGCTTGAGGCCCAGCGAAATGCGGCGCTTGACCGGATCGACTTCGAGCACCTGCACGTCGACTTCCTGGCTGGTCGAAACGATCTTGCCGGGATGGACGTTCTTCTTGGTCCAGGACATTTCGGAGACGTGAACCAGCCCCTCGATGCCCGGCTCCAGTTCGACGAAGGCGCCGTAGTCGGTGATATTGGTCACGCGGCCGTGGAACTTGGCGCCGATCGGATATTTGGCTTCGATGCCCTGCCACGGATCCTCGAGCAGCTGCTTCATGCCAAGCGAGATGCGATGCGTTTCGTGGTTGATCTTGATGATCTTCACGCGCACCGTCTGGCCGATGGTCAACACCTCGGAGGGGTGGTTGACGCGCCGCCAAGCGATGTCGGTGACGTGCAGCAGGCCGTCGATGCCGCCGAGGTCAACGAAGGCGCCGTAATCGGTGATGTTCTTGACGACGCCGTCGATCACCTGACCTTCTTCGAGGTTGGCGACGATCTCGTGGCGCTGTTCGGCGCGGCTCTCCTCGAGCACGGTGCGGCGCGACACGACGATATTGCCGCGGCGGCGGTCCATTTTCAGAATATGGAAGGGCTGCGGCACGTTCATCAGCGGCGCGGCGTCGCGAATCGGCCTGATGTCGACCTGGCTGCGCGGCAGGAAGGCCACGGCGCTGTCGAGATCGACGGTGAACCCGCCCTTGACCTGGTTGAAGATGACGCCCTCGACCTTCTCATTGTTTTCGAAGGCTTTTTCGAGCTTGACCCAGCTCTCCTCGCGGCGCGCCTTGTCGCGCGAGATGACGGCTTCGCCGAGCGCGTTTTCGATGCGCTCGAGATAGACCTCGACTTCGTCGCCGACGACCGGAGCCGGGTCGCGGCCAAAGCCGGTGAATTCCTTGAGCGCCACGCGCCCTTCGGTCTTGAGGCCGATGTCGATGACGGCCACGTCTTTTTCAATCGCGACGACGCGTCCCTTGATGACGGAACCTTCGAAAGCGTCGGAGCCGCCGTAGCTCTCATCGAGCAGAGCGGCGAAATCGTCGCGCGTCGGCGCGCGCTGTGTGTTTGCGGATGCCATTGTTTCTCCTGGGGGCTCCATCTAAGGAGCGGCGCCGGCGGGGTTGGCGTTAAAGGGAGCTCCCGGCTCTCGGACGTTTCTCGACCGCGCCGCGTCAAAGCGACTGGCGTGTGGAGAAACGAAAGTTCAAACGAACTGGCCGGCGCGGCCCGAGGGTCGAAAGACTAAGGCGATGGTCGAAACCCGTCGAAGCGAAAAAACGCCCTTCAGGTCTCCCGCGTCATAACTATTGGATCGCGGCAGGTTTTCAATATCAGGCGTCGCCCCTTTTCGCAACCGGAGGCTTAAGCCGCGAAGGGCCGCGAAGGAATGTCTACGCGGCCGTCGCGACGATCACGCTCGCGACCACGGGCAAGCGTGTGCGCAGCCGCTTTGACCGCGAAAACCCCGCGGCTCGCAGCAGCGCGGCGATCTCCTCGAAGGTTCGCGGCTCGCCGCGACCCATCGCCAGCGTGTAAAAGCCGTAATAGGCGTCGAGCGGCTCCACTCCCTTTTCGCCGGAAATCGCCTCGATGATCAGCAGCGTCCCGCCCGGCGGCAAGGCGCGCCGCGCATTGCGCAGCAAGGCGAGGGCGGTCGCGTCGTCGTGATCATGGACGATCCGCACCAGCGAGATGACGTCCGCGCCCCGGGGCAGGTCGTCCTTGAGGAAATCCCCGCCAAAAATCCGTGCGCGGCCCGCCAGTCCCGCTGCTTCGAGACGGGCGCGAGCCCGCTCCGCGACCGCCGGCAGATCGAACAGCTCCAGCTCCAGCGCGGGCGCCTTCAAAGCCGCCTCGACCAGGAAAACGCCTTCGCCGCCGCCGACATCGAGCAGGCGCCGATGTTTTTCGATTCCATAGACGGCGAGCGCCTCGTGCGCCACCATCGGCTGCGAGGCCGCCATCAGCGCGCTATAGGGGCCGACTTCCCCCGCGCTCAGAGCGCTTGGCCGCTCCGCCGCCGAATAGGGCCAGTAGCGCGAGAGCGCCGTCTCTTCCCCGCCGCGCAGCAGCGCCACGGGGTCGCGCAGATCGGCGTAGAGCATGGGCTGATGTTCGATCAGCGCCAGCGCCTCCGGGCTTCCCAGCAGCGCCGCTCCGAGCCGGCCGAGCCCGTAACGGCCTTCTCCACGCCGCTGCGCCAGCCCGAGCGAGGACGCCGCGTCGAGCAGCCGCCGCGCCGCGTCCTCGGACAGCGCCGTTTTCGCGGCGAGTTCGGTTATGGTCAGCGGCCCGTCCTTGAGCAAATCGAACAGACGCAATTGCACGCAGGCGAACAGAACCTGCGAATAGACGAAGCCGGCGCAGAGATCGAGCATGGCCCGGCTGCTCCGCCGCGCGATCCAGCGCGTCAGCGGATTGCCAAGGCTCCAGCGCTGGAAGCGCGGATCGGCGATCAGCCGGTCGCGCCAACCGCGCAACCGATCGCGTAGCGAGAGAGGTGGTTGCTTGACGGCCATTTCGCGAATTCTTCCGCGTTCGCGCGCCCGCCATCGGCGTCGCCGAGCCCGAGCGCGAATGAAACGCCGCCTGCTACCATAAATCGCCGCGACCCGCGCGCCCCTTTATCATTTCCTTTCAGCCCGCGGGCATGAGGGACGGGAGGCGGCCGCGCCTAGAGTCCAAGCCGCTTCAACCCTTCCTCGTAACTGATGACCTCATAGGCTTGATCGTATTTTTCCGCGCCGTCGACGATCACGTCGATCTTCTCGGCGGTATCGAATTTCTTCATTTTCGTCTTGTCGAGGTAGAGAAAGTCGATCAACTCATTATAGACGGACGTATCGTCGATCGGCAGCACATAGAGCGACACGTCGTTGAAGCCGATCTGATAGCGCGAGGCGCGATCGAGGTCGCTGACGTAGATGAAATATTTTCCGCCGGGCCCGGCGCTGTCGCCGAGCATTTCGACCAGCGCGGGAAGCTGCTTGTAGGATTCGAGCGATCCGGCGAGAAAGGACAAGGCCGTCTCGCCGTCCCGGGCCGCGGCGAAGGCGGCGGCGAGATTCACCGGCGGGTCGAGCGAAACGGCGATTTCGCCGCGAAATCCAAAACGTCCCTCGTGATTCGTCGGAGCCTTATGGGCGGGCTTCAGGAGCCTGCCCTCGGACTCGAGGCGGCCGAAGGCGGTAGATTCGATGGCGGTCATTGTAAACTCTCTGGTTTCCGCCAATTCCCAAGACATCTTGGGACTTTGCCGGCCGATGTATTTGGTTGGCTTTGAAATCGTGGCCGGGAGATCGTCGTTTGCTCGGGCCGTTCGCTCTTTCAAGCCGAAGTCGGCGATGCGCTTATGCGTGAATGCGCGCGCCCATTGGCGCGCCCTTGCCGCCTGACGCGGGGCTCCCGCCTTCGAACAGCATTTATCGCGCCACGCCGCTTTCGCCCCGTAAAGTCGGGCGAAAGACGCTTTCCACACAGGCTCGCGGGCGGCTTTGGCCTAAAGCCGACATCGCCGCGATCGAAGACAAGCTCGCGCCGCCATGCTAGGCAGCGCTCATAAGGGCGTTCGATCGAACGTCCGCCGTAAACGACGTGGCATGCCAGACCTCCCCCAAGACGCCCGCGCAAAGCTGAAATCCGTGTTCGGCTACGATGATTTCCGGCCCG
>PLZT01000126.1 GCA_003152255.1 Methylocystaceae bacterium
ACAAAAAACGCAGAAGAGCCTTTTTTCTTTCAGGATGCTTCACCGGGGGCGCGGCTTCTCATTGCGTGCTTAAGTGCGGGAATGTTGTGCGGGGGAACCTTCGCGCTGACGAGCATACCGGTCGCAGCCATAGCGTTCACGGGGCCTATCGCGGCAGCGTCATTTGCAACCTTAGCCCAAAGCGGAGGCGAGGATTACTTACTGGTTGCAATAGTGCTTGGAGTTTACACGTTGGTCTTGATATGGGGTTCGTTTTCTTATTCTGAACAGCTAAAAACGCGGATTCTGATGCAGATAGACACCGAGAAGCAAGCGCAGACCGATGCGCTCACGTCCCTGCCCAATCGGCTGCGGTTCCAAGGTGCTATCGAGAGGGAGTTCGCAAGGACCGCTCGTTTAGGGGAAGGTTTCCTACTGATTTGCGTCGATCTCAACGACTTCAAGCTCGTCAACGACCGACTGGGTCACTTGGCGGGCGACGAACTTTTGGTGCAGGTCGCAAAAAGGATGCAGGCATGTTGCCGACCTTCGGACCTTGTAGCGCGGCTCGGAGGCGACGAGTTTGCGATCATAGTAACGGGCGTAAAGACAAGAAACGATGCCTTCGTTTCCGCTCAGCGCTTCCTCGAGTGTTTCCAGAGGCCATTCGTCATCGCGGGGAATGTGATACTTAGCTCGGCTAGCCTTGGCGCTGCACTTGCTCCCCAGAGCGGTGATGACCCTACCACTCTGCTGAGGAATGCAGATATCGCGCTTTATCAGGCTAAAGAGCAAAATGGCGGAGCGTTTCACCTCTTTGAGTCGACACGCGATGCTAACGCGCACGTAAACACACAGAAGTTGGGTTGTGCGTCGTCGGATTTTGTTAGACAGAGGGCGGCCCAAAAACGAGTCCAAGGGGCGTTTCTGCCCCACCTAAGGCCACTCCAGTCGGCAAACCTCAGCGCGCCCAACAGCGAGCGCGCCCTCGCAAAAAGAACACAACCCGGCAAGGCACGAACAATGACCGCGTCAAGCCAAGCCGGCGCCACGAGCCCCACCACCGACCAGGAAATTCATAGCGATCTCGTCGAAACGCTGTTCGGCACGCCGGGCGCGTTCGTCGCCGGCGTCTTCGGGGGCCTCGTGGCGCCGCTGCTCGGCTGGATGTCGACCGGAGACAGGATTTATCTTTTTTTCACGGCCTTCATCAGTTGCCTTGGGCTGTATCGGATTTGCGTTCTTATCGCTCACGCGCGAACGCCGCTGGTCCAGCGGCGGCGCGACGCCAAGAAGTGGGAGAGGCTTTACGCCTTGGGCGGGGTCGGCTTCATGTCCGCCGTAGGCTGCGCGGTGGCGCTGATATTTTTCGAGCACAAGAACGGCCTTCTCAGCACCTACAGCATCGTCACCATGATGAGCGGCATCGGCGGGCTCGCGGGACGCAACGCCGGTCGTCCCCTCATCGTGCTTGGACAGGTTGTCGGGCTGGCGGCGCCGCTCGCCTTCGCGGCGTTGTTGCAGGGCGATCTCCGCTACTGGGGACTCGCGGTGATTTTGGTGCTGCTCATCGTCGCGGTGAACTCCACGTCGAAATTTCTAAACGGGAATCTCGAATCCGCGTTGCGCAACGGACACGACGCCTCGCTGCAACGCCAGAGATTTGCTTTAGCGCTCAACAGCATGGCGCATGGTCTCTGCATGGGAGACGCCAACACGAATATCTCTGTCGTCAACCGCAAAATGACTGAACTTTTTGGGTTCGTCGCGGTGGCCACGCCAATTAAACTCGAAGCGCTCGCGAGCGCGATTGGCGTAAGCGCCCACATGGCCGCCGACGAGATCGTCGCTTTTCGCGAAAAATGGAAAGCCCACGTGGCGCTTGCGCATGCAAGCGTGTTCTCTCAGCAAATCGGCGAGCGCATTTTCGACTTTCGATGCGAGCCGGCCGACGCCGGCACCTTTGTCACGGTGATCGAGGACGTGACCGAACAGCGCCAGGCCGCGCGCGAAATCGAACACATCGCCCATTTCGACATGTTGACAAACCTTCCCAATCGTTTGCAGTTCCAGAATCGACTCGAGGGCGATCTGGCGCAAATCGACGAGCAGGGCGGCACGCTGACCCTGCTGAACATCGATCTCGATCGCTTTAAGGAAGTGAACGACACGCTTGGTCATTCCATCGGAGACCAGCTTCTGGTGAGCGTCGCGACGCGGCTGCGTCAATGTGTCGACGCCGCCGACATGGTGGCGCGCTTTGGTGGCGATGAATTTTGCATTCTCTTGCGCTCCGTGCAAGATCGCGCCGACGCCGAGCGCCTCGCGGTTGGGGTTATAGAAGCAATCCAACAACCTTTCGCGGTCGAGGGCCACACGATCTCAATTGGAGCCAGCATTGGGCTCGCGGGCTCGCCGGTTGACGCAAGCACTGCGGGAGACCTTTTAAAGTGCGCCGACCTGGCGATGTACCGCTCCAAACTGACAGGGCGCGGCAAGGCGGTCTGGTTCACCCAAGGCATGCAAGAGGAATTGGCGAAAAAACGCCGGATCGAGGTCGAACTGCGCCACGCGTTGGAGGCCGGCGAACTCGTCGTCTTCTATCAGCCGATTGTCGACGCGCGCTCCGGCGAGGTGACCTGTTGCGAAGCGCTGCTGCGCTGGAGACATCCGGAGCGAGGCCTGATCTCCCCTGCGGAATTCATTCCAATCGCCGAGGAAACCGGACTGATTGTCAAGCTCGGCGCGTGGGTGCTGCGTCAGGCTTGCGCCGACGCGCTCACCTGGCCGTCGCACATTCGCGTCGCCGTGAACCTCTCGCCCCGTCAATTTCAGCAAAAGGAACTGGCGGACATGATCAAAGCGACGCTTGAAGATTGCCGCCTCGACCCGGATCGCCTTGAATTGGAGATCACCGAATCGACTCTCATGGCCCATACGGACGATGTCGAGCAAAAAATCGCCAAAATAAACTCGCTCGGTCTGCGCCTGTCGCTCGACGATTTTGGCACCGGGTACAGCAGTCTCGGCTATCTCGATCGCTTTCCCGTGAAGAAGGTGAAAATCGATCACTCCTTCGCCAACCAGATGCTCCATTCCTCGAAAATGCAGGCCATCATCGGCGCGGTCGCGCTGCTCGCCCGAGAATTGGACATAGACATGGTCGTGGAAGGCGTCGAAACGCACTCCCAACTCGCGTTCCTGGCGACAAAGAACATTTATCTCATACAGGGATATCTTTTCAGTCGACCAAAGCCTCTCGAGGAAATCTTACCACGCCTCATGTCTTGGCATGGCGGCGACGATCGCGGACAAGCGGGCCGACAGGGAGCAAATTCGGCGTCCGACCGACGGAGTTTGCCCCCAATCCAAGGAGAGCGCGGCTTATGAGAGGGCGGAATCAAGGTTGAAGTG
>PLZT01000411.1 GCA_003152255.1 Methylocystaceae bacterium
CTTCCGGCGGGATCGCATCTACCCAGTGGTAGCGCTGGCGGCAATCGTTCACGAGAACCTTCGCGTCGGCGAGATGCAGCCGCTCCGCTGGCGTTACGGCGGTAGGTAGCTGCTTCTTGAGGAGCGCGCCGACCTGCTTGAGAACGCCCTCGATATTTTCGGTTCGATCCCAGGTGCGGGAGGCGAACTGCCATAGGCAGCGCTCCTGCACATAGTCGAAGAGATTGTCGAGCTTGCTGGTCATTCCGCGGCCTCCAAAAAGGCAACCTTCCGTTCGCCGCGCGGATCGGTCGCCGCGAGTTTGAGAAGCGGATTGTTGACGGCGTTGTACATGTCGCGGGCGAGGTTCACGAAACCCTCGAAGCCCATGTAGGGCCCGTTGTGATAGGCGTGCCCGTTGACGTAGGGGATATGCAGCTTCTTGACGATTTCGCCGACTCGGCCGCCGGTGAAGATCACATCCGGCTTGACGAGATCGATGATCTCGAAGAATTCGAGTTCGTTGCCGTCGTCGATGTAATAGGTGCCCTCGCGACCACGCGCGATCACCTTTTCAAAGTCTTCCTCGTGACCGAATTTCGACGACATGGCGACAACCTGAACGCCCAGATCGTCCTCGACAGATTTCGTCCAGTGCCATAGACGCGGACCGCCGGTCCAAATGGCCATCTTCGTACCCGCCAGTCGCTCCTTGTACCAATCGAGCTTGGGCTTCCACTTGGCGTATTCCTCGGCGATCAACTCCTCCGCCTTGTCCTCGATGCCAAAGAACGTGCCGATCTTGCGCACGCCTTCGGCCATATAATTGAAGCCCCATGAATCAATGTCGAGACGCGGGATGCCATAGCGCTTCTTCAACTCGTTGGCGATGTAGCCGGACGAACGCGCGCAATTGACGACGCTGAGCTGCGCGCGATGCATTCCCCGCAGATCATCGTAATTGGCGTTCCCGGTGAAATGCGCGATCACCTGAATGCCAAGCCGATCCCAATAGGTCTGAAGCAGTTGGGTGTCGCCCTGGATGTTGAAGTCGCCGATGAAGTTCATCGTATAGGGGCTGGTGATTTTCGGCTCGAGCGTGCCGACCTTTTCGTCGATCCAGCCGATATTGAGGACATGGTGGCCCTTCGACTGCGACACGCCGGAGAAGCCGGGGCATTCGACAGTGAAAATATCGACGTCGGGCCGCTCTTCCATGACCTTCTTGGCGACAGCCTTGATATCGTCGCCTATCAGCGCGGTCGGACAGGTGGTGTAGACGAACATGCGTTTGACTTCCGGCATCTCGTCGAAGGCTTCGTGAATGCTCTTCGCCAGCCGCTTTTCGCCGCCGAAGACGATGTGGCTTTCCTTCATATCGGTCGACCAGACGTACTTCATCTGGAAATGCCCGTTGTCGCTAGGATAGCGCTTGGTGTGCCATGTATCGTAGGCGCAACCGATCGGACCGTGGATCATCTGAATGGCGTCCTTGACGACGCCGCCGATCACCAGTTTGGCGCCGCAAAAGGCGCAGCCGCGCTCGGACAGAGTTCCCGGAATGGTGGCGGCGTTGGACAAGGGAAGATGCGAGTTGGTGTCCTCGTCGGGCGCCTTCAGATAAATGTGCTTTTCGCGCTCCGGGATATCCTTATCGCATTTCAACAATACCATGGGCATGGGACGTTCTCCTTGAACGAATGGTCATGATGAAGCGCGAAAGCGGATGCTACGTTGCGCTTGTGTTCACGGACGATGAATTGCGAAAGGCGTGCCATCAGGTAATGCGTTTACATAGTGTAATGCGCAAAAGCGCGCGGCATGGAGGGGGCGGATATAAGTGTTTGTATTATAGTATGTTCCGGCTTCTCCGGAGACTTAATGGCTTGGCTTCTTATCTTCCTCGGTCGTTCAGAAAAGTACGAGGCAATGTTTCGCGTTCAACGGTGAACAAGGCGCATCTTCGACGACGCGAAATCCTTCGGGAAGACGAAAAATGCTTAGGGCGATTGACGCGGCGCGTCATGTTTAGCGCGTCGAATTGATCGACGGCTTCTGATTTGGCGCGATGCATCGTCGCCAACGGTCATTCCGCGCTGTCGAGTTCCTCGATCGAGGTGATCAGGCGCTGACTGGTCGCGTTCGTCGTTTGGGAAACGCCTTTCGATGCTGTCTTGCGCGCCTTCGCCGCGGCGCGTTCCACCCAGGACAGGCCGCCATGAAACATCGCGAGACTAACTTCGTTCAGCAGGTCGTGGATGTCGTGCCCAACGTCGACAATGATCGGCTGCACGCCGATTCCAAGCAGGCGTTTGATCGAGGAGGCACCGATCTGCGCGGCATAGACGGCCGCGCAGTCCTGCAAGAATTCGAGCTTAGCCGCGACCTTGTCTTCGTCCGGACCAATCGTCACGGCGACAGGCGCGTCAGGGTTCAATTCCGCCCGCGACAGAGCCCTGTCCTTGTTCTCGCCCTTGAGTTCGGCCTTGATAAATTCGCCAGTCCCCACGAGATCGGCGCGACCTGGAGAAACGTCGAAAACGACGAGGCGCTCGCCGCCGCCGAAATGAAGATCGACATGGATTCTGTCGCTAGAGGCGAAAGCAATTCTTAGCATGGTCGCGACCTCAATGAAAACGTCTGCGCATTACGCGAGTTCGGCGGCGCGGGAAGCGCCATGCCAGTAGATCGAGCGATAAGGCTTGATCGTCTCGCGTTGGTTCCACAGCAGATTGGCGACATCGAACAGTGCCTGACGCGTGCCGCGATAGCCGATCCACTCGCGGGCGTAGCCGCCGATTTGATCGTAAAGCGGATAACCGATCCGCAGATGCGCTGTTCCGAGGCGGGCCGCGGCCGCCGCTGCGTGGGAATTGGCGAGGATGAGACGCGCGTTCGTCGCCTTGGCGCCGCGCTCCATATCTTCCAGATCGCCGATGAGAACGCTTTCGAATGGAAGAAGGTCCAAAGCATCCGCTCTTGCCGACGTCACGGCGACTGCGATGTCGGCGCCGAGATCAGCGAGGAATGCGCTCATCGACAGGAGAAGATCGGGGTCCGCCGCGATAGCCACGCGCGCCGCGCTCAGTTTGAAATGGCAATCGACCATTGCATCGAGCAATTGCGCGCGCTGCCGCTCCAGCCGCGCCGGCGCCGGACGCCCGGAGATCTCGCTTAAAGCCTTGGTGAGGGCGTCGCAGTCGGCCAGACCAAGCAGGCCCTTGAAGCGATAGTCCGGCACGCCCGTGCGGGCGCGCAACAAATCGGCGGCGCGATCGAGCGATCGGCCGATCACCAGCGTTGCGATTGCTTCACCGGCCGAGGCGATGGCGGAGATCGGCGCGCCGCCAAAAGTCAGCGAAGCATAGCCATCGTTCGTCAAATAGCCCGAGAGTGAATCCGACAAATCCGGAATGACATTGGCGTCGAGTCCGAAAGCGCCGAGCCAGTCACTGAGCGCTTCGATGTCGCCCGGTGTCAGCATCGACGAAGCCAGCACATTCACGCGGGACGCGCGCGCCTTTCGTCGGTCCCGCGGAATCAACGTGTCGATCATTGCCTCGACCGCGATGGCGAAACCGGTCTCGAGACAACCAAGCGTATCCGTCGTATTGGCGGGTATGATCGCGACATCCGCGAACTCCGGATAGGACTTGCGAAATTCTGTGATGTTGCGGCGAATGTCCGCGCCTTGCGTCTCGGACAGGCCGGTCGTCAGCAGTCCTATCACTTCGGGGCGCTCGTTGGCGCAAAGCGTTCGCAATGCCTCGACGACGCGCTCGTCGGCGCCGAGAATGCTGGCCACCTGATCCATCGCGGTGGTCTGGAGCGGGATGGGTTCGCGAAAGTGATTGGCGAAGAACGCTTTGCCAAAAGCGGTGCGGCCTTGCGCGCCGTGCATGAGCGGAATAGCGCGCGCCAGGCCAAGAAAGGCCAGGGTCGCGCCCATCGGTTGGCTGACCTTCAGCGGATTGACTGCAAGCGCTTTATGGCTGTGAATGATCGTCGCCATCGTCTCCTCCTATTCCGCCGCGTTCGCGACAGGCGTGGCGCTCGCCCACGGTCGATCGGCGCGCACTTGACGCCAGACCGGCGAGTTGACCGAGAAGCTGAGTTGACGCGCGAGTTCGACAATGCCGTCATATCCCTCGTAGCCGAAATCTCGCTCGTGATTGATGTCGAGGAAGGGAATGCGAGATTTCAGCGCCGGATAGAGATAGCGCCCACCTGCGATAAGAATATCGGCGTCGAATTCGTGGAAGGCGTCGATCAGCGCCTTTTGATCATTGTCCGAGATCATCTTCGCGTCGGGCCCCATCAATTCCAGAATGCGCGTCTTGTCTTCCTCCGTTGATTTCTCAGTTCCGGTCGCGACCACGATCATGCCGAGATCCTGCAAAGCGGAAACTACCGACCAGGATTTGACGCCGCCGGTGAATAAAAGCACGCGCTTGCCTTGCAGCTTTTCGCGCCAAGGCGCCAGCGCCGCTTCCGCCTTGGCTTCCTCCCGTGCGATGAGGCGCTCGGTTCTCCTTGAGAGATCCGCATCGCCGATGACGCGCGCGAAGTCGCGTAGCGCCGCCGACGTATCGACGATTCCATAAAAGCTGCCTTCAAAGAACGGCGCGCCGTAATTCTCCTCGAGTTTGCGCGCGACATTCAGCATGGCCTTCGCGCAGACCACCATATTGGCCTCTGCGCGATGCATCGTTTGCACCTCGGCGAAACGCGCATCGCCTGACAGCGT
Organism: Methylocystaceae bacterium; assembly: GCA_003152255.1. Next base: position 4,727 of record PLZT01000411.1, read on the forward strand.
GCAGAGTATCCGCAGGCCCAGCTCGTCAAACAGCGGCGCGACATGCCAGAATTCGCCCGCGATATTATATTCGCCAATCAGATTGACATCATGCGTGACGACGCCCGGCCGCTCCGCGCTTGCCGGCACGGGATCCGGCTTGCGCGTGCCGATGATATGTTTGAACGCGGTTTCGCCTGCGATCCGATTGCCGAGGCTCTTGCCGCCGTAAAACCCCGCGCAATCAACCGGAATTACAGGAAGTTCGAAGCGCTTCGCGGCCGCCTTGCAAACCGCCGCGAGGTCGTCGCCGGTCAAGGCGGTGACGCAGGTGTTGTAGACGAACACCGCTGGCGGCTTATGATCGGCGACCGCTTGCTTGATCGCGCGAAAGAGCCGTTTTTCGCCCTCGCCCATGATGACGTCGGTTTCGGAAAGATCAGTGGTCATGCCGAAGCGATAGAGATCGGCTCCGCTGGAGAGAGAACCGCGCGCGTCCCAGGAACTCCCGCCGCAACCGATTGGTCCATGCACGATGTGCGCGGCGTCGCAAATCGGCAACAGCGCGATCTGCGCGCCGTCGAACGAGCATCCTCCTTGCGTCGCGCCGGGCTTAGGCTTGGCGCAACCGGACTTCGCCTTGTTGTTGTGGCCGCAGGCGGGCTCGTTTTGAAGAGCCATGATCTCGGACTGTTTCATGCCGCGATTCCTGTGCTTGAGAGATAGACCGCGAGCCATGCGCCATCATCGAAGCGGCGTAACGCGGCGTGAAACGGGTGCGATGTTCGGTTATCGATATTCATTGTGTGAAATCTAAAAAATCGCGATCCGCGGCGCGGCGCGCGAGCGCCCTGGCGTCGTCGAGTTCCTTTGGCGTCAGCAATGAGTCGCGCACGCGGTTGAACATCGGGTTGAGATATGAGTCGAGCCAGTTGAACAAAGCGGAGCGTTCTTTCAGCGCGTTCTTGCGGAACCGGATGCATTTGAAGCACATGGGCGAGCGCGCCAGATAGTCCTTCGGGCGGATGAGATAGGCCATGGCGAAAATGCGGATCCCGCTGGCCAATATCTCGCGGAAGACG
>PLZT01000745.1 GCA_003152255.1 Methylocystaceae bacterium
GCGAGCGTGTTGGCGCTGAACGGTTCGAGGATCGAATAGGCGAGGCGCGGGCGACAATAAACACGGCCTTTTTTCCCGCTTCCAGGAGCGCAAGCGATGACTTCGATGTTGACCAGCGTCCTATCCCGCGCCGAGGCGGAAATCGCCGTCGAGCGGGGCGCCGACATCGTGGACTGCAAGGATTCGACGCGCGGGGCGCTGGGCGCCTTGCCGCTCCGCGATGTCGCCGGCATCGTCGCCGCCGTCAATGGGCGGCGTCCCGTCAGCACGGTGGTCGAACTGCCGCACGACGTGTCCCATGCGCGCGCGGCGATAGAGGCCGCCGCCGCGACCGGGGTCGAATTCGTCAAATTCGCGCTGCCGTTGACGCCCGACGCGCAGGAGATCATCGACGAACTGGCCCCGCTGGCGGCGCGCATTCGCCTCGTCGCCGTGCTGTTCGCCGATCTTGACCCGGACTTTGACGTTTTGCCCAGTCTCGCCGGCGCGGGCTTTCACGGCGCGATGCTGGACACCGCCCATAAGGGCAAGGGGCGGCTGCTCGATTGCATGAGCGTCGGCCTTCTCGGCGATTTTGTCGGCCAATGCCGCGCGCTTGGCCTCAAGGCGGGGCTCGCGGGCTCCTTGGAGGCGCCGGACGCGCCGCGCCTGCTGGTGCTGAGGCCAGACGTGCTGGGCTTTCGCGGCGCGCTGTGCGAGGGCGGCGATCGCCGCCACACGCTGGCGCCGGACTCCGTGACGCTGATCCGCGACTTGATTCCCCGCGAACGGCAGCCGAGCGCGCCCGCAACCCAAGGACGCGAGGTCGATCACGTCTTCGTGCGCGATTTCGTGATGCCGGTGGAGATTGGCGCCTATGGCTTCGAGCGCGGCCACGCGCAGCGCGTGCGCTTCAACGTCGATGTCGAGGTCTATCGAGTCGCCGGGCCGGACGACATGCGCATGGCCTTCTCGTACGACGTGATTATGGACGCGATAAAAATCATTCTCGCGGCGGGGCATATCGAGCTTGTCGAGACCATCGCCGAACGTCTCGCCGAGCGCGTGTTGTCGCACGAACGGGTGCACGCCGTGGGCGTCGAGGTCGAGAAGCTCGATGTCGTCGCGCCGGGCGCGGTGGGCGTGCGCATTCGCCGCGAACGCGCGGCGCCCTTGAGCGCGCCCGCATGAGCGCGCTCGTCGTCAAGATCGGCGGCAGCCTGTGGCGCTCGCCGCTCCTTGCGCGATGGATCGCCGCGCTGCGGGCGTTTCCGGGGCCTCTGACCATCGTTCCGGGCGGCGGACCTTTCGCCGACGCGGTGCGCGCGGCGCAGCCGACGATGGGTTTCTCGGATCACGTCGCGCACAAGATGGCCGTCCTGGCGATGGAGCAATATGGTCTGGCGCTCGTCGATAAATTCGCCGGGCTCGAAAGTTCGGCGACGCCGGAAGAGGCGGGCGCTGTCCACGCCAGCGGAAACATCGCCGTCTGGCGCCCGAGCGCGATGGCGCCCGAATTAGACGTCGCCACGAGTTGGGATGTGACCTCCGACAGTCTCTCCGCGATCTATGCGCGTGAGAGCGGCGCGGCGCGGCTTTTGCTGATCAAAAGCGTCGATGTCGATACGGCGCCGGGCTCGCCCTCCCTCGTCGATCCCTGCTTCGCCTCTCACGCCGCCGGGCTCGATGTCTTCATCGCCGGCCCCGCCGCGCTGGACGGGGCGCCTGAAATTTTCGCGCGGGGCGGCGTCGCCGGCTCTCGCGTTTTCCTCGCCAGTTCTTCACGAAAGATCGCTTCATGAAAAAAGTTCCAACGCCGCGCTGGGGCTGGGCGCTGACCGGCTCCGGCCATTTCTTCACCGAGTGCCTCGACATGATCCGCACGCTCGATCATGTCGATCTGTTCGTCAGCAAGGCCGCCGCCGAGGTCGTGCGCATGTACAAACACGACCTCGCTCTGCCCAGCAATGTGCGCGTGTTCAAGGACACGACGGCGAGCGCGGCGCCGGTCGGCAATTTCTATTACGGCGTCTATCATACGCTGATCGTCGCGCCGGCGACGTCGAACACCGTCGCCAAATGCGTGTTCGGCATCTCCGACAATCTCGCGACCAATGTGTTCGCGCAGGCAGGCAAATGCCGCGTGCCGACCGTCGTCTTCGCCTGCGACACCGCCCCGGAACTCGAGACGCGCGCGCCAAAGGGCATGGTCAAGGTCTATCCGCGCCGCATCGATCTCGAAAACACCGACCGCTTGAAGGAGTTCGAGGCGACGCAGGTGGTCGAGAGTCTCGCCGCGCTTGGCGAGGCGGTCGAGCGGCGCCGGCGGGAACTCGTCGGCCAAGAGTGAAGGACATGTCTTCGCGCCTGCTGTTTGTCACCGGGCATCTCGCTTATCCGCGCCTCGCGCGGATGATCGCGGGCTTTGGCGAGACGGCGCGGGACTGGCGGATTTGCAATATCGGCGTCAAGGTCGCGGCGCTGATGACGCAGGAAATCATCCTGCGCCGGCTGCCGCGTCCGGTCGAGGCGGATCGCGTCATTCTGCCGGGCCGCTGCCGCGCCGATCTCGCCATGCTGAGCCGCGAATTCGGCGTTCCCTTCGAGCGCGGGCCGGAGGAGATCGCCGATCTGCCCGTGTATCTTGGGCGCGCAGGCGCGGCGCCGGATCTCTCGCGCTTCGACATGCGCATCTTCGCGGAGATCGTCGACGCCTCGACAATGAGCGTCGCCGATGTGCTTTTGCGCGCGAAAAAATTAGCGAAGGCCGGCGCCGATGTGATCGACCTCGGCTGCCTGCCCGACACGCCCTTCGCGCATATGGAAGAGACGATTGCCGCGCTGCATGGCGCGGGGCTGAAGGTCAGCGTCGATTCCGCCGATGTCGCGGAGCTCACGCGCGCGGTCCTCGCCGGCGCCGATCACGTGCTTAGTCTCGACGAACACAGCCTCGATATTCTGCCGGAAGGCTCCAAGCTCGTTCCCATTCTCGTCGCCGCGCCGCATGGCGATCTCGCCTCCTTGCAACGCGCCGCCGCCAAGGCGCGCGCACGAAAAATCGACTTCATTCTCGATCCCATTCTCGATCCCATTCACTTCGGCTTCGCCGACTCGCTGGCGCGCTATGTCGAGCTTCGCCGGCTCGAGCCAACGGCCGAAATCATGATGGGCACGGGCAATCTCACCGAACTCACCGACGCGGATTCCTCCGGCGTCACCGCCATGCTGCTGGGCCTGTGCTCCGAGCTGAACATTCGCCATCTCCTCACCGTGCAGGTGAGCCCGCACACGCGCCGCACGGTCGAGGAACACGACGCCGCGCGGCGCATGATGTTCGCGGCGCGGGCCGATCACGCTTTGCCCAAGGGCTATTCCGACGCGCTGCTGCAAATTCACGACAAGCGCCCTTACGCCGCGACGCCTGACGAAATCGCCGAACTCGCGCGCGAACTGCGCGACGGCAATTTTCGCATCGAGGTCGCCGAGGACGGCGTGCATATTTTCGCGCGCGATTTTCACCGCGTCGCCAAGGACGCCATGTCGCTGTTTTCGTCGCTCGGCGTCGAAAAGGACGGCGCGCACGCCTTTTATCTCGGGAGCGAATTGATGAAGGCGGAGACTGCCTTTCGTTTGGGCAAGCGCTATCGCCAGGACGAGCCGCTGGATTTTGGCGCCGCTTGCGACAGAATTGTCGAGGACGAAGCGCGCTTCAAGGAGATCGGCCACACCATGCGCAAAAAGGGCTCCGATGCCGCTGATCCGTGAGTGCGTCGTCACGACGCTGAATACCGCCGGCGAGCCGCATCTCGCGCCGCTCGGGCTGATCGAGGACGGCGATCATTGGATCATCGCGCCGTTTCGCCCTTCGACGACGCTTAGCAATCTGGAGGCGCGCGGACAGGCGACCGCGAGCTTTATCGACGACGCGGAAGTTTTCGCGGGCTTCGTCACGGGCCGGCGCGACTGGCCGCTCGCGACAATCGACGGATGGCCGGCGCCGCGTCTTGGCTGCGCGCTCGCGCACGCCGAACTTGAGGTCGCGCGCGTCGCCGCGGACGAGCAGCGCCCGCGCTTTTTTTGCGAGGTGCGGCGCATTGAATCGCATCGCCCCTTTTTGGGGATGAATCGCGCCAGGGCGGCGGTGCTGGAGGCGGCGATTCTGGCGACGCGGTTGACGATGCTGCCGCGCGAAAAAATCGACAGCGAGATCGCCTATCTCAAGATCGCGATAGACAAGACGGCGGGCGCGGGAGAGCGCGCGGCTTGGGAGCGGGTGATGGCGAAGATAGCGGCGCATTTCGCGGGGCAGGGCGGGTGAGGGGCGCGCCCTCATCCGACCCGGCTTCGCCGGGCCACCTTCTCCCACAAGTGGGAGAAGGGAGCGCCCTTGTAATTTAGATTATCGAAGTTGAATCAATCGGCTCCACACCTTCTCCCACTTGTGGGAGAAGGTGGCCCTTGCGTAGCAAGGGTCGGATGAGGGCTCTCGCCAATTCAACCCCCTCACGCCACGCCGCCGTCTCCCGCGACCTTGCCGAAGTCCGCGACGCCGAGCATCACGACGCGCAGCTCGTTGAGCAGGCGCAGGCGGTTGAGGCGCAGGTCTTTATTCTCCGCATTGACCGTGACATGCTCGAAGAAGGCGTCGACCGGCTCGCGCAATTTCGCCAAACTGTGCATCGCGCCAGCAAAATCTTCCTTGTGCAGCTTCTCGGTCGTCTCCTCGCGCGCCCGCGCGATCGCCGCGGCGAGCTTGTGCTCTTGCGGCTCGATCCGCAGGTTTGGCGCGTGGTGATGGTCATAGGCGCCGGCGCCGTCCTTCTTCTCCTCGATTTTCAAAATATTAACGGCGCGGCGGTAGCCGGCGAGCAGATTCTTGCCGTCGTCGGTATCGAGGAATTTGGAGAGGGCTTCGACCTTGGTGGTGATCATGACGAGATCGTCCTGCGCCACGGAGTTCCCTTCTCCCGCTCGCGGGAGAAGGTGGCCCGGCGAAGCCGGGTCGGATGAGGGCGCGGCGACCGCCCCCAAGGCCGCGTCAATTAGATCGTAACGCGCCCCCCGGTCGCGCAAGTAGACTTTTAGGCGGTCGATGAAAAAAGCGAGGAGGTCGGCATGCAAGGCTTGCAGAGAGGGTGCAAGTGCTGCTCCAACGAAATCCGCTGGGTCGACGATATTGATACTATGAAAAAGTCGCGGCCTTCCATCCTCAACAACGATCTTTTTCGGCGACAATTCGCCTCTTTTTTTCGCGGCTGTTTCATACATTTGCTTTGCGTACTTGTTGGTCTGAGACGAAATCGGGCTGTTCAATCTCACCCGCAGCCCGTTCTCCAAAATCAATCTAATCACCCCCAATGCCGCGCGCCGCAACGCATAAGGGTCCTTGCTCCCCGTCGGCTTCTCGTCGATCGCCCAAAATCCCACCAGCGTGTCGATCTTATCGGCCAGCGCCACGGCGATCGACACCGGATCGCTCGGCACGCGGTCGCTTGGTCCTTGCGGCTTGTAATGCTCCTCGCAGGCCGCCGCGACGGAAGAATATTCGCCCTGCGCGGTCGCGTAGTAACGGCCCATCAGCCCTTGCAATTCCGGGAACTCGCCGACCATCTCGGTGACGAGATCGGCCTTGGCCAAATTCGCGGCGCGCTCGGCCATGCCTGCGTCGGCCCCGACCTGCGGCGCAAGCTCCTTCGCCAGCGCGGCGATGCGCTGCACGCGCTCGCCTTGCGTGCCGAGCTTTTCGTGAAACACGATTTTGTCCAGCTTCGGCAAGCGGTCTTCGAGCTTGGTCTTTAAATCCGTCTCGTAGAAAAACTTCGCGTCCGACAGCCGCGCGGCAATGACGCGCTGATTGCCGCCGATGATGGTCTTGCCGTGGTCGCTCGCCTCGATATTGGCGACGAGAATGAAGCGGTTCGAAAGCGTGCCGTCATGGCGCTTCAAGACAAAACATTTTTGATTGACGCGGATCGTCGCGCGGATCACCTCGGGCGGGATCGACAAAAACGCCTCATTAAACGAGCCCATCAGCGCGACCGGCCATTCGACGAGCCCGCCGACTTCCTCGAGCAGCCCCGCGTCCTCGACCAACTCCAGCCCCTGCGCCATCGCGAGGTTTTTGGCGTCGTGCAAAATAATGTCGCGCCGCCGCGCGGCGTCGAGCACGACGTAAGCGCGCTCCAGCGCCGGCACATAATCGTCGAACCGCCGCACCTGGATTTTCGCCGGCGCCATGAAGCGGTGGCCGAAGGTGGTCGAACCCGATTCGATGCCGTCGACGCTAAAGCGCACGACCTCCGTCGCCTCGGTCTCCGGGCCGAAGGTCGCGAGAATGGAGTGCAGCGGGCGCACCCAGCGCAGCGCGTCGGGGCGGATGGAGGCCTCGCCCCAGCGCATGGATTTGGGCCAGGGGAAGCTCTTGATGACGGCGGGGATGATCTCGGCGAGGAGATCGATGGTCGCGGCGCCGGGGCGCTCGATCACCGCGACATAAAACTCGCCCCTCTTGGCGTCCTTCTGGATCGTCGCCTGACCGACCGAGGCGAGGCCGGCGCTTTTGAGAAAGCCCTGAATCGCCGCCTCGGGCGCGCCGACGCGCGGGCCCTTTTTTTCCTCGCGGGTGTCGGGCTGGCGGGCGGGCAGGCCGGCGATGTGCAGCGCGAGCCGGCGGGGCGTGGCGAAACTCGCCGCGCCCTCATAGACGAGCCCGCGCGCGACCAGTGCGTCGGTAACGAGCCGACGCAAATCCGCCGCCGCCTGCGTCTGCATGCGGGCGGGGATTTCCTCGGAGAAAAGTTCAAGCAGAAGATCGGGCATGGGCTCGTGTTGGTTGCGATTGCAGGCGCGCTTTACATTGGGCTATTACGCTCGCCAAGCCGTCATTGCGAGGAACGAAGTGACGAAGCAATCTAGGAGTCACGCGCGGCCGCTGGATTGCTTCGCTTCGCTCGCAATGACGGAGAAGCGGAGGGTCAAAGAGTCTTATGCGAGCCGTCGCACAGCGGCTCGTTCTTCGTCGCCTTGCAGCCGCAGAAGAACGCCTTGCCGGTCGCCTCCGCCTTATAGGGGACCGGGCCGATCCCTGTATCCTTATGCGCGCCGTCACAAAAAGGCTGCGTCGCGCTGCGGCCGCAGGCGCACCAATAGTATATCTTGCCCGCCTCGACTTCGACCGGCATGGATTTCTTCTGAAACATTGCTTGTTCTTTCCGTTATTTACGCGCTGGCCGGCGCGTCCATCAGATATTTTTCGACTTCCAGCGCCGCCATGCAGCCAAGACCCGCCGCCGTCACCGCCTGGCGATAGATTTCGTCGGCGACGTCGCCCGCCGCGAAGACGCCGGGGATGTTCGTGCGGGTCGTGCCGGGCTCGACGGCGATATAGCCGGAGGGCTTTAGCGTGAGCTGGTCCCTGAAAAGTTCGGAGGCCGGGCTGTGGCCGATGGCGACGAAGACGCCGTCCGCCGGGATGCGCGAAAATGCGCCCGTGCGCGTGTTTTTTGCGCGAACATGCGTGACGCCGCGCGGATTGGCGTCGCCTAAAATCTCGTCGATGGCGTGGTTGAACAATATTTCGACATTGGGCCGCTGGCGCAATCGCTCCTGCAAAACCCGCTCGGAACGGAGTGTATCACGCCGATGCACGAGCGTAACATGGGCGGCGATGTTGGAGAGATAAATCGCCTCCTCGACCGCCGTATTGCCGCCGCCGACGACGATAACCCTCTTGTTACGAAAGAAGAATCCGTCGCAGGTGGCGCAGGCGGAGACGCCAAAACCCTTAAATTCCTCCTCGCTCGGCAGGCCCAGCCATCTGGCCTTGGCGCCCGTCGCGATAATGAGCGCGTCGCAGGTATAAAGCTGGCCCGAATCGCCCAGAAGCTCGAACGGACGGCGGCCGAGCCGTGCTTCAACGATATGATCTGAAACGAGTTTCGTGCCGACATGCTCGGCCTGGGCGCGCATCTGGTCCATCAGCCAGGGGCCCTGGATCGGCTCGGCGAAGCCGGGGTAGTTCTCGACGTCGGTGGTGATCATCAACTGTCCGCCCTGCTCGAAGCCCGCGATCAGCACAGGCTCCAGCATCGCGCGGGCGGCATAGATCGCCGCCGTATAGCCGGCGGGGCCGGAGCCCAGGATAATGACGCGGGAGTGGCGCGGGGCGGCTGGCGGCATGGGATCTCGTTTTCTCGAGGGCGGGCGAGGCGTGGGCGCAATCTAGTCATTATCGGCCGGGCCGCAATCGTCTTGTTGGCGGCGCGTCGCCCGCCTCCTCAAATCGTCACCCGCGCTCCAAGTTCGACCACGCGGTCGGAGGGTATCGAGAAGAAGTCCGTCGCATTGGCGGATTGCTTGGTTAGCGCGACATAGAGCTTGTCCTGCCAGACCGGCATTTCGGATGTGGCGCTTTCCTTGATCGAGCGCCTTCCCAGGAAGAACGAGGTGGTCATGATGTCGTATTTCAGGCCGACCTTGCGCATCGCGGCGAGCGCGGCCGGCACGCGCGGGCTTTCCATGAAGCCATAGCGCAACGTGATGCGGGTGAAATCGTCGGACAGCTTTTCGATCTCGAAGCGCCTTTCCGGGGCGATGCGCGGCAAATCCTCGCTGTTGACGCAAATCACCAGCACGCGCTCGTGCAGCACCTTGTTGTGCTTGAGATTGTGCATCAGGGCGGTCGGCGCGACATTGGGGTCGCTGGTCAGGAAGATCGCCGTGCCGGGCACGCGCGTCGGCTTCGACTTCGCGAGCATGGCGATCAATTCGCGGATCGGGATGGAGTCGCGATGGGTCTTTTCCGCCAGGAGATGCGTGCCGCGAACCCAGGTCCACATCACGATCATCGAGCAACCCGCGAGCAGCAGCGGCACCCAGCCGCCATCCTTGACCTTCATCAGATTGGCCGCGAGGAAGGAGAGGTCGATCGCGAGGAAACCGGAGATCAGCAGAACGGAGGCCCACAGCGGCCAGCGCCATCGCTTCCACACGACGACAAAGGCCAGCGCCGTCGTCATCACCATCGTGCCGGTCACCGCGATGCCATAGGCCGAAGCCAGCGCCGAGGAGCTTTTGAACACAAGGACGAGAATCAGCACGCCGATCAGCAGCAGCCGATTGACGCGGCCGATGTAAATCTGGCCCTCCTGCATCTCCGAGGTATGGGTGACCTCGAGGCGCGGCAGCAGGCCGAGCTGGATCGCCGAACGCGCCAGCGAGAAAGCTCCGGTGACGACCGCCTGGCTGGCGATCACCGTGGCCACCGTCGACAGAATGACCAGCGGCAGCAGCAGCCAATCGGGGGCCAGCAGGAAGAACGGGTTTTCGATGGCCTCGGGCTTCGAAAGGATCAGCGCGCCCTGGCCGAGATAGTTCAGCAGCAGGGCCGGCAATACGAAGAAGGTCCAGGCGACCTGGATCGGGAAACGCCCGAAATGCCCCATGTCGGCGTAAAGCGCCTCGGCGCCGGTGACGCCCAGAAACACCGAGCCGAGCACGGCGAAGCCGATCCAGCCGTGGTCGATCAGAAAGCGCAGGCCCACGCGCAAATCGAAAGCGCGCAGCACTTGCGGCGCTTCGGGAATGTGCATCGCGCCGAGCGTGCCGATCGTCAGGAAAAACACGATCATGATCGGGCCGAAAAAGGACGCGACCCGCGCCGTGCCCTGGCTCTGCACCCAGAACAGCGTCACCAGGATAACGATCGTGATCGGAATGACATATTCGTTGAGGCGATGGGTGACGAGATCGAGGCCCTCGACCGCCGAAAGCACGGAAATCGCGGGCGTGATGATGGCGTCGCCCGAGAACAGCGCGGCGCCGGCGACGCCGAGCAAAAAAACGAGATTGGCGCGGCGTCCCACGCGTCGTCCCAGCGCCGTCTGCGCCAGCGCCATCAGCGAGAGAATGCCGCCCTCGCCGCGATTGTCCGCGCGCATCAGGAACACGACATATTTGGCCGTCACCGTGAAAATAAGCGCGTAGAGCAGCAGCGAAATCGCGCCGATCACCGCTTCTTCCGTCAGAATGTCGGCCTTGGCGGCGTGCGACAGCGATTCGCGCAACGCGTAAAGCGGGCTGGTGCCGATGTCGCCGTAGACGACGCCGATCGAGCCGACGATCATCGCGGGAAGAGCGCCGCCGTGCGAAGCCGCCGGCGCCTCGGGCGCGCCGCCTTGAACGGCGGCGGAGGCGGTGACGGCCTTGTCGGGACGTCTATTCGCCGGCCCGGGGGTCTCGCTCATCAGGCGGTCCTTTGCTGAGCGCGCGGCGTCGAATGAGCGGCGCGCGCGATGCGGCGCTCGGCGAAGGCGTCTTGGGCGGTCATCGAAGCTCCGTATCGCGGTCTCGTCGGAAACTGGCGGATTTGCACAGGAAATCCCATGACGCCTTTCCAGGAGCCCGCATGGCGTATCCATGAAGTCGAGCCCGCGTCCCGGCTCCGGAATTATAGAAGCGCTGGCGCGCCGCGCCGGCTTGGGCTGCGCCCTCGCGTTCCGGCGGCGGTCGCATATACGCTTCTTTTGCCGACTTGAGAAGCGCCCCGCCGCGGCGCCTATCGCCAAGGCGCCAAGAGCGGATCGCCGAGCGGATCGGCGAACATCGCCAAAAGCGCCGCCAAGCATTTGCAGGTTGCGCCCGCCTCATGTAAAAAGCACAGCGCCTCGGCGCGACGCGCACCCGTAGCTCAGCTGGATAGAGCGCTGCCCTCCGAAGGCAGAGGCCAGGGGTTCGAATCCCTTCGGGTGCGCCAATTAAATCAAACGAAATCAGAGAGTTGGTAGTTCTACAAAACAGACTGTGGTTATGTGTTCACTTTTTGTTCTCTGTACAAAAGTTACACAAAAATTGTGTCCAAAACGGACCTCGCTGATTAAGCTCGGCAAAGACCCCGAGCGCAGCGCACTGGTGATCTGCCACAGGGACGGGGCGCCGATCCAGACGGTCAAGCGGTCATTCCAGTCGCTGCTGGAGTTCGCGGGTGTCCCGATCATGCGGGAGGGGATGGCGAGGACGATCTACTCACTGCGGCACTTCTACGCCACGCAGCGGTTGTCGCACGACACCGACACCAACTCGCCGCTCACGGGGCGGCCCGCTCTCGCCGGGCGGAATAGTGTGGGGGTTGAACTATCGACCGGCGTCTGACACGCACGCCCATACCCTCAAGCTCGCAGATAAATCAAAGGCCACCGGATCGCTCGATCTGACGGGCTTTTTGTTTGCCTAAGGCCAGCTTGCGAACCCTAACCGGACATCAACTGCGACTCGGGCCGCTTCCGTGATGCGCCATGAACGGACATTCAGGATTGGTCAGTCGCTGCGATTTGCCATCGGCAGACATGTGAGGACTGAGCCCCGCCGTCGCCCTTGGTGTCCGTGGCATAGAGCGTTCGCGCGATATGAATTGGAGCTAAACCACGGGAGAGGTGCGTCTTGAGAAACGAAAATCCGGCAGCCACGAGTATGTTCGATGGTTCCAATCCCTGCCGAGGCCGATGAAGACGGCCGCCGCCGCGGCCCGGGCGCGATAGTCTTCGATGGCCGCCATCAGCGCTTCGGTGGTCGGCTCGATGGAGCGCTTGGCTTTGACGCCCGGAAGGCCAGGTATCTGAGCGGCCGGCGCCCAACTCGTGTTAACTCGATTTGTTCGAAGCGCGCGTCATCGGTGCTGCTCGCGTTCCTGACAACGAAGGCCGTTGTGCCGGGAATGGTTTCGCGTGGCTACGGTCGGCTCATCTATCTGATTGCCGGGCTGTCGCGTCGTCCGCGTGATGGGATGATCACGCGGACGACGCTAAGGCGGCCCTGGACCAATTCGTGCGGTATGTCGCCTTGGAGCTGGCGCCACACGGATTCACCGCCAACCTGGTCGCACCGGCCACGGTGCAGGGATCCCGGTCGACCGAGCAATTCACGGCCGAGCGGATGCACGAGCTCACTACGGCCACTCCGATGGGACGGCTCGTCCGTTCCGACGATGTGGCCAAGAGGCGCCGCTGCCTGATCAAATCGTGACATTTTCACCGGACTGATAAGCCAGAACTTCGAGTGCAGCCCGATAGCCGGAGGTGATCGCCGACTCGACCGATGGCGTTCCCTCCCTATGTTGGCCCGCGAATGCGATCGGCCCTAATGGGCTGCAAGCGACCTTCCGGGGGCCCTTGTTGCGGTCGAGCAGTCCCTTCGCGTTTCGCGTCTTGCCAAAAAGGAGGTTCGGAACGGGCAACATCATACTGTGTCCCCATCGATACAAATAAATCGCGGTAACGTCTCGATCGAAATCGAATTTCGATCCTCTCATGATCCGCGAAAGATCGTCCTTTAGAGATTTTTCGTAGTCTCCGAACGGCGTCTGGAGCAGCTTGATGCGCTCGTTGGGAAGTTCTTCGGGAGAGGCCCTATTGCCGCCGAAGAAGGTTAGCACAGTCGGCCGATCGGGGTTGTTGCGTCTGTCCGTCACCCAGTCGGCGACTCCGAAGTTCGCCCAATATTTGCTGCCCCACCACGCCTGGCTGTAACCGAGCCCCAATTGGTGGAGAGGCTTGGCGCTGCGCAAGGCGACGTTGGCGATGGCGACTGGGACCGTGTTGAATTCGCCCCAAGCGGCCTTCCTATCGTCATCGAGCAAATGTTCGACAAAATGCCGAGCGACCTGCGATTGGGTCGCGACGATGACGGTCTTGGCGGAGACGCGCCGGAAAACCCCATCCCTGAAATAGACCACCTTCGCGGAGGATCGTTTGACGCTTCTATCGATGTCGATCCTCAGAACCGCCGCGCTCAACTCGATTTTGGGGATGGTGTCAAATGGCTTGCTACGGCCTCGTCCCTGCAGCCAAAGAGTCACTCGTTTTGCGAGTTCGGATGTGCCGCCAGGAAAAGTGAACAAGTCGTCGCCGAACTCTCCCGCCAGGAAATTGATCGAGCTATGGGCGTTGACGTGACGCGCAGTGCCGCCGAGGGCATCGATCAGATAGAGCGAGTGAAAATCGGAGACGATCGGATCGCAGCGGAGAGTGTTGGTGAGATAATCCTCAAACGAGATCTGCGAAAGGTAGTCCAGTCGAGGCGAACTGTGATCCGGCGGATCGTCCAGCTGCACAGAACCGCTGCTTTGCGTCAATTTTTTAATCTCTTTCCTGCTTCTCAGCAGATCGGCGACCACATGTTGCTCATAGGGCGCTTCACGCATCCCCGTGTCCAACGTCTCGATGTTCCAGCCCCGGTGGCCGGCAGTAATTCCCGGCGTATACTCGTCAAAGTAGTAGCAATCGCCCGGACTGGCTATTCCATGCCTTCTCCAGTTGATGTCGAGCTGCCGATAGAATTCCTTCAGGTAGCCGGAGCTCGGCGCGAGGCAGTAGGCGCCCGCCGTCGGCGCGGGCACTGGCAGCGGCGGCATGTCGTCTCGTCCGGCATTGCCCCCAGTGGAGGCGTTGGCTTCGAGCAGCAAGATGCGAATTCCGGGACGTCGCCGCAGCAAAAAAAAGCCGGCCGATAGCCCAGCGAGTCCCGCGCCCGCGACGACGACGTCAAATTCTTTGTCATCTTCAACGATGGGGAACGACCCCTCCACGCCGTCGCAGCCCTTTGCAAGAGTCACGGTGCCGCGCTCGAAGCGCAGCCGTCTATCCCTCATCCAATGACCGACGTTGAAGACCGAAGGCAGATTGCCGCCACGGAGCGCGCGTGGATCGGAGCCAATGGCGCCGTCGCAGGCGGCGCCCTCCGCCTGCGCAGCGAGCGCGCGGAAAGGAACCGATTGACTCACCGCGCCAGCGCCCACGGCGAGCAGGACGCCATTCAGCACGTCGCGCCGCGAAATTTCAAAAGGGCCGAGCTCCCGACCAAATTCCTTATGTGCGACGGGCATGTTCTTTCTCCGAGTTGACGCAGGGATTCAGCCCCCCGTGACGATTTCTCGAGCGATTTTCACGACAGGATTTGGAAGGTGGGCGCGCATTTGACGTTGGCGGAGATCGCGCGGCTCCTTGATGACGATCGCTTCGCCATCGCCGGCGTCAGCCCGCTCTTGAAAGACGCCCCGCCATGTCAGCCCCTCCTACTCAATGACATCACGGCAATTTACGCTCACGCCTCATGCGGTGGCCTTGGCGACCAACTCAGGCGTCTCGACGAAGCCGTCG
>PLZT01000610.1 GCA_003152255.1 Methylocystaceae bacterium
CCTAATTGATGACAGGCCCTAGCTTCGAAGATAGTAATTTCGCAGGCGTCGCCCGTTTTGGCTTCAAGGTGCAATGCGCTGAACAATCCGCCGGGCCCGCCTCCAACGATCGCCACCCTTGGCTTTGGCACTCGATGTTCACCCTGCACCAAGTCCTGCCATGTTGACGTTCTGTACATTACTTCCCCAAAATAGTTGCCGTGCTGCGGGCGCGGTAGCGTCAAGCCTGATTCATAACGGACAAAGTTTGACCGGAGCTATTTGATCCAACGCGGCAATCCTTAACTTCTGGAGCAAAAGAGTCAAACAAAATGGTAAAAGCGCGAGCCCGCCCGTCCTAGTGAGACGAAGCCATGGCATGAACCGCATAATCGTCGGTTGGCGGACAATCCCGACGAATTCCGTGACCACACACCAATCCCTTCCAGACAATCCTCGACACCCTGGCCTAAAGCCAACAAAATCAGCGCCTCAAAATTGGCGGTGGGTAATTACATATCGCATGTCGAAGAGAGAATTATTATGAGATTTATACACAAAATTCGCTCATAGCACATTGACGCAGCTCAATATCCTGTGGAAAAGCCTCATTTCTTGGGAGCCTGTTCCGACGCTGTTTCTGGCATTAAGCTGATGACTTTAACTCGCTCGGCGAGTCACTGCGATATTGCGTGCGAGGCCATCCATGAACTAACGTCGGACGCAGACCAATTGGCGGGAGCGATAAGAATGACACGCGATTTTTTTTCCACGACGAGCCTAACCTTAATCGCCAGCGCCGGCGTCGTCGGCTTGCTCGTGTACTCTGCGCCAAGCCAAAAGGTCGTCGAATTGCGAGGTTTGGCGAAGGAAGTTTCCGCTGCGGGGCTCGACGTGCTGGCTTGGGACGCTGACCAGATTCGCGCGCTCATCAAAGGAGATTTTCATTTTAGCGGCGCGGCCGTTTCTCCCAGCGCGACCCAGGCGCCGCCTGCGGAATCGCAAGGGCAGGCTCCGCCGGCGCCAGAGTCACAGCCAGACGTCTCGATTCAAAGCAAGGGGAATCCAGCATGCGATCCCGGCGCGCCGAATTGCGTTAGCGCCGCTCCGGCCGGCGCCGCGGTCAAAGAAGAAGCGCCTAAGCCTGACGCCGCGGCGCCGAGCAATCCGTCGGTTGAAAGCAGTAAGCCCGAGGCGAAACCCACGTCGGTCAGCAAACCCGCGGCCCACGCGGCGGCGCCCGGCAAGAAAACTCTCGCAAAGCCTGCCGCCAAAAAGCCGACGCCGAAGAAACCCGCCCACGCCCACAAGCCCGTACAACACGCCCCCAAGCCCGTACAACAAGCCCCCAGCGCCAACTGACCGCGCGGAAGCTCGCTTTTCGTTCCACCCCGTTCGCGTCGCTCCGCTCTCGCCACCCGCCTCCATCGTCTTAACGCGATGGCGGAGTGGAGATCCGTCACTTCCGCCATCGCCTGAAATCAAACGCCGAAGCCAAGATGCGCCCCTTTAAAGCCAACATGACATCGCCGCCACGATGATCATGGACGCTCAGAGGTTTTTCGGGTTGCCAGGGCTCAGAGTCGAATAAGACTTTTCGCCCTGATCCACCCAAATGACTTTATCGCCTTGAATGTGCACGCGCGCGCAATCCCAAGGGGTCGACTTGTCGTCCGCCTCATCGTAGCTCAGGCACATTCGGCCGCGCGAGATCACCCAGTGGCCAGTGTAGCGGCCGTCGGATCCTACGCCGTCGATGCGCCCGTCCGGCCGTAGGAATTCGACATATGTTTCTCCGGACTCCTCACCGGCAATGGTGTTGCCGACCAAAGCGCGGCGAATTTGGTCGTCACTCGAGAACGTCTGAGCTTTCGCCGATGTTGCAACCATCATGGCGACCACAGCCAAGATTACGCTCGGGTTACGCATATTGCTTCTCCTTTTGTCCGGCATTTCCCGGATGGCCGCCGGCCATACGGAAAAACATGCCCCGATTTGGGGTTTCGAACAAGGCCGAGTCGTTTCGGTGAACCGCTCGTAGGGGCCGGGGCTAGCCGACCGCCCCAAACGGGCGGGAATGAGCAGATTTTCCGTGATCAAGACGCGCGTCTCTCGTGGTTTGCAGTGGACGCGTGACAATCGAACGCGTTAGGCAATCGATGTAGCAGGCGGCGGTCGCAACTCCGCGATGAGCCGCGGGATGTCGGCGAACAAGTTTCTGGGAATGGCGACTTCGGCCATCTGGAACGCAATGTAGCGGCCATGACTTACGACCTTCCCGCCGATCTTGATGAGTTTCTCCTAGAGAGTCGTCATCGAGCAGTCATTTATCGGCTGGGGCGTCGCCAACGTGCGCGGGACGTTGCCCAGATGTGTTGGCTTGGCGCGCGAAACCGAAACGGCATTGATTTGAGAATGGCTGCTTGTGGCGCACTCCTGCCGTGGCGTCCGTCGGAACGCGTGTCCGTTTGCTGAGGAACCGCGGTCGCTGCCTGCCAGTGGCGATATAGGCGCGGCCTCCGACGGGAGGCGGGATTGCCGGCCACACGCTGTGGGCTATTTCGGCGACGATCCCTCGGCATCGCCATCTAGCCCGTCTTATTCACCCGA
>PLZT01000722.1 GCA_003152255.1 Methylocystaceae bacterium
TACGTCGCGCCATCGCGCGTAGCGCCTCGGCCGAAAAATCCTTCCGCAGTCCAATCGCGGCTCCCATGACGAACCTCCTTTGGTTCGCCGATACGAATCAGAAAACGCCCGATTCGGGAATCCCCCGTGAGTCGCCGTCAACGCGGGTTGGTATAAGTTGATTGCATCCCGTCGGTCGGTTTTGATCCGATCGCCGGGCTTGCGGGGAATCAACGAAGGAGCGACCACGACGCATTCGTGTCCGGCCTCGCTCAGCTGGCGCTGAATGCCATAACCGCAAGGTCCAGCCTCATAGCAAAATCGCAGGCTGGCTCCATTGCGCGCCAGCTTTACCGCCAGCGTCTTTAATGCAGTCGGGGTGTTCACGATCTTGCCATGCTCGCGGATCTCACCGCGCTTGCCCGCTTCCGCAAGCGCAACCGCGATCGTGTCTTTGTGCACATCCACGCCGACGTGGATGATATGCTGATCCATGACCCGTCTCCTATGCATGANNTGTGAGACGGGTCGCCCCTATCTCAGGCGAACATCTGGTCTAGGATTGCTACAAAGACTCCCCAAAGGAACCAAAACTCATTAAACGAGTTTACCTTAGGCATGAATGGAAGTGGCCTCGCCGGAGATGGAGCATCATCCGAATGGCCGCTATTTTTCGATCAAGCGCGAATTTGGTCGCAACGTTAGGCGTGTTGGGCATCGCAGCGCTGATCGTTGGCGGAAGTGGTTGGTGGTGGCTGTGGCCCCGGACCGATTACGTACGTCACGTCGGCTGGACTGTCGATCAGCCGGTGCCATTCAGCCACGAACATCATGTGGCCGGTCTCGGAATCGATTGCCGATTCTGCCATACTTCCGTGGAGGTTTCCTCCAACGCAGGTTTGCCGCCCACTTACACGTGCATGACCTGCCATTCTCAGGTTTGGACGAACGCGGCGCTTCTGTCTCCGGTGCGACAAAGCTTGGTCGACAACAAGCCAATCGTCTGGAATCGGATCAACGACCTGCCGGACTATGTTTATTTCAACCATAGCATTCACATCGCAAAGGGCGTTGGCTGCTCGAGCTGTCATGGGGAGGTGGATCGAATGCCCCTTACTTACAAAGCGAAAACTCTCACCATGCAGTTCTGCCTGGATTGTCATCGTAATCCCGGACCGAATCTGCGGCCAAAGAATGAGATCTACAACACAGAATGGCGTCGAACTCCGGACACACCTTTGCCGGAGACGTTGATCGCCGAATACCACATCGGCGGCCGCAACCTAACGGACTGCTCGATATGCCACAGGTAAGCGGCCAATGGCGAAGCCTAGAGGAATTGACGGACGATCCGATGTTCGTCGCGCGCGCGGCGCAAGAATTTCCGGGACTGGCGGAAGCCTTGGCCTCGCCGCAGGATCGTCGAAGAGTGATCAAGTTGATGACGGCGGCTTTTGCGATGGCCGGACTTGACGGATGCGATCTTGGGGCGCCGGGAGGACGGCTCATTCCGGCGGTGCGCGCGCCGCCGAACATCATCCCTGGCCTGCCTAATTTTTACAGCACGGCAAATGTGCTGAACGGATATGCCGCGGGCGTCGTAATCGAGCATCGAATGGGGCGCCCGATCAAGGTGGAGGGAAATCCTCATCATCCTGCAAGCCTCGGCGCAACGGACGCAATCGCTCAGGCCCAGGTGCTGGATTTTTATGATCCGGATCGCGCGTGGGGTTTGTCGGCGCGCGGCCTACCCGCCGACAAACAAAGGTTGCAGAACGCCTTAGTGGAGCAACGCGTCAAAATCGCCGAAAGCCGTGGAAAAGGGTTTTGTATTCTGACCGGCGCGATCACTTCGCCAACATTGGCTGCGCAGCTCGATGCGCTGCTGGCGATGTACCCGGAAGCGCGTTGGCGTCGGTGGGAGCCGATCTCTCGCGCCAATGTTTCAAAGGGCGCCGTGCTCGCTTATGGCCAGCCACTCGAAATGACGCCGAAACTCCATGAGGCCGATGTCATCCTTGCTATCGATAGCGATCTCTTCAGCTCCGCGCCCGGACACTTGCGCTTCGCTCGAGATTTCACGTCCCGACGCAATCCGACACGTACGCAGAAAATGAGTCGCCTCTATGCGGTAGAGCCAACGCCGACGCTGACCGGATCGATCGCGGATCATCGCTTTATCGCCGGACCGCAAGAGCTTCATCGGATCATCATGGCGCTCGCTGCGGGAATCTTGCAGGATTCGCCGTCATCGACAGCGCCGGATTGGCTCGCCGAAGTCGTCGCCGATCTCATGGCGAATCGTGGGCGCGCGCTAATCCATGTCGGACCGGACCAACCGCCCGAAACACACGCGCTCGCACATGCGATGAACGAGCGACTGGGTGCGCGGGGAAACACGCTGGAGTTGATCGCGCCTGTGACGCATTCAGCCGGCGACGAAGCGGCCTCGCTCGCCGAGTTGGCGAACGAGATGCGCGCCGGAAAAGTGAACACTTTGCTGATCATCGACAGCAATCCGATCTATGGCGCTCCGGGCGCGCTGGATTTTGCGGAGGCGCTGAGCCATGTGGAGTTCAGCCTGACGCTGACGCCGACACCGAACGAGACCAGTCACGCGAGCGTCTGGGCCGTCCCGATGGCGCACGCGTGGGAGAGTTGGAGCGACGCTCGCGCCTATGACGGCGTAGCGACCATCTTACAGCCGCAGGCGCGGCCACTCTATGGCGGCATCGACATGCACACGATGCTGACGCTGTTTGCACAAGCGGAACCGCCCCCCACACTGGAAATCGTGCAGGCGACATGGAAGGTCCGCATGGGGCGGGATTTCCCGCAATCCTGGCATGAGGCGCTGGCGACTGGGGTCGTTGCCGCCAGCGCCAGTCCAAAGGCGGACGCGACGCTACGCTCGGACGTGGGACGCTTAGTTCCGCCTAAGCCGCCCGGTGATCCGCTGACGATCCTGTTTCGGCCAGACCCGCATCTATGGGATGGACGTTACGCCAACAACGCCTGGCTACAGGAGCTGCCGCGACCTTTCACAAAACTGACCTGGGACAATCCGCTGCTGATATCTCCAAAGCGGGCGGGGCGCCTGAAGCTGCAAAACGGCGACATGATTCGCCTGTCCATCGACGAAGCGAATGTGACGGCGCCCGTCTGGATCATGCCGGGCCAGGCGGAGGATTGCGTCGTGGCGCATCTCGGCTTCGGCCGGCGGCGCGTCGGCGCCATCGGGAGCGACGCCGGGTTCGACTTCTATCCGTTGACGGGGCGAGTGGGCGCGCTCTCGTTGCAGAAGGCGGCCGGCCATATGGAGCTGGCCTGCACCGAGCATCACAATTTGATTTTCGACAATGTGGGCCATTACGTCAGGCACGCTACGCTGGCCCAGTACGACAAGGACGAACGCATTCTCGCCGCAACGGCCGACACGAAGGAGGAGCCACATCTCTATCGGTGGAAGCCCGAGGGGCCAGCCGCCTGGGCGATGAGCATTGATCTTAACGCCTGCATCGGTTGCAACGCCTGCGTTGTCGCGTGCCAAGCCGAGAACAACATTCCAGTTGTCGGCAAGCAGGAGGTGATCCGCGAGCGAGAGATGCACTGGCTGCGCATCGATCGCTACTACGAAGGAACTCCCGATGCTCCCGAATGCTACTTGCAACCGACGCTGTGCATGCAGTGCGAACAGGCGCCGTGCGAGGTCGTTTGCCCTGTCGGCGCGACGGTTCACGACTCCGAAGGACTCAACGTCATGGTGTACAACCGCTGCATCGGCACGCGGTTTTGCTCCAACAATTGCCCATACAAGGTGCGCAGGTTTAACTATCTCGCGTTCGCAAACGAGGAACAAAGGCCGCCCGAGGCGCGCAATCCCGATGTCAGCGTGCGCGCCCGTGGCGTGATGGAGAAATGCACGTTCTGCCTGCAGCGCATCGCCCAGGCGAGAATTACTGCCGATATAGAAAACCGGCCTGTCGGTGAAGTGGTGACAGCCTGCCAAGCTGCTTGCCCAACTCGAGCATTCACTTTTGGCAATATGGCGGCGCCAGAAAGTGAGGTCGCAAAGCGTAAACAGAGCCCGCTCGATTACGCGCTGCTTGCCGATCAGAACACCCATCCGCGGGTCACCTATGAGGGGCGCATCCGCAATCCAAATCCATCAATCAAGAGTGGCGGCGAATGACCGACATCCCGGCCTCAAATGCGCTGAATGCGGGATCGCCTAGCGGCGATTCGCGACCGCCGGGCGCGAGCGATCCAATCGTCCTGCCGGGCGCCACGATTAGCTCGATGACCGACCAAATATCCTCGGTCGCCTTGCGCGAACGCCCTTTCCTTTGGTGGATCGTGGCGATGATTGTCGCCTTGATTCTGGTCGGCGTTCTCGTTGGCGCCGTCCTTTGGCTGTTCTACGCGGGCGTCGGAGTCTGGGGCATTGACTGGCCGGTGGTGTGGGGTTTCGCGATCATCAACTACGTTTGGTGGATCGCGATCGCATCTGGGGGAACGTTTATTTCCGCCCTGTTCTATCTTGCGCGGGTCGAGTGGCGAACCTCGTTGAACCGCATCGCTGAGACGATGACGATATTCGCGGCCGCTTGCGCGGGAATTTTTCCAATCCTGCATTTGGGCCGGCCATGGTTGTTCTATTGGCTGTTTCCCTTCCCCAACACCATGACCCTATGGCCGCAATTTCGCAGTCCGCTCCTGTGGGACTTTTTTGCGATTCTCGCCTATGTCGTCTCTTCCGTCCTATTTTGGTATTTCGGTCTCATCCCCGACTTCGCAACGATGCGCGATCGTGCGACGACGCGCCGCAAGCAGATCATCTACGGCGTGATGGCTCTCGGATTTCGCGGGTCGGACCGCCAGTGGCGCCATTATCAGGCCACCTACGGCGTCTTGGCGGCAATCATGGCGCCGTTGGTCATATCCGTGCATAGCATTGTGGGACTGGATTTCGCCGGCGCCGCCACCGTCGGGTGGCACTCGACGCAATTCCCGCCATTTTTCGTCTTCGGCGCATTGCTGTCGGGGTTCGCCATGGTCTTGCTGCTTGTGATCCCGCTGCGCCGCCTGTTGAATTTGGAAACTTTCATTACCGGCCGGCACTTCGATATCTTGGGCAAAATGCTGCTGGTGAGCAGCCTATGTGTCGCCTACGCATATATGATGGACGCCTTCACCATTTTCTATGGCGCCGAGAGCGCTGAAAAGACGTTGTTCATAGACAAGATCGCTGGCTCCTACGCCGCGGTCTATTGGGCGACTATCGTGCTTAATGTCCTCATCCCGCAACTCATGTGGTTTCAGCGAATTCGTCTCAGTCAGACGCTCGTGATGTCGGTGTGTTTCGGTGTGATCGTCGGCATGTGGTGCGAACGTTACGTGATCGTCGTCATGAGTCTTCGGCGCACGCACCTACCGCCGGCCTGGGGAGATTTCCACGCCACTCTCTGGGATTGGATGACGCTTTTTGGCGNNTCGTCGCGTCTGTCAGAACGGAAATGGCTCTATGCGCCCCGAAGGGGCGCTTGGTCGACGCGCGGACAAGTTTGAGATTTTCGACGGCGTTCCGAGAAACGCGCCTGCCTCGCCTAAGATGCGCGCGTTCTAAGCATGATTGGCTAAACGCGATCATTCGTGCCTTCCCGCACACGGGACAAGATCATGGAGTCTAGCGACGCTCCCCATTTCCACAACGAGCTCGGCGTTGCGCAGGTGCGCGTGGGCGTCAAGGAATTCATGTGTATTGGCGCTTTGCCGCCTTTCGACCATCCCCACATTTTCATCGACATGGGCGTCAAGAATGAGGCCATCTGTCCTTATTGCGCCACCCTCTTCATTTATGACCAGAATCTGCGGGGAAGATGCGACCCTCCCGAATGCGCGTATCTCCTCGAGCGTGAAGTGCAGTTTGCCAACCCCGCGATCGTTGTTGGCGATCGCGATGTTCGAAGCGTGCCCGCCGTTGCGGCGCCGCCTTCGAGAAAGGGCGCGCGACCGAACGGCGGCATCATTGCGTCTTTTGCAACGGAGACAGCCCTGCGTGACGCGATGGATCGTCTTGGCGACGGCCATTTCGACGAACTGCAGACATATA
Organism: Methylocystaceae bacterium; assembly: GCA_003152255.1. Next base: position 6,092 of record PLZT01000722.1, read on the forward strand.
CGCCGACAATTCTTGATGGCGCTCTTGTGAATTCGCCGATACCGCTGATCATCCTGATCGCGGGATTAATCGGTGTCTCGGCAGGCTTTGGAATGGAAGTCTATGCGAACGTGGCCGGTTACCCGCTCGATATCGGCGGACGGCCGAAATTTTCCTGGCCCGCCTTTGCGCCGATCGCGTTCGAGATCGGCGTGTTGTTCGCCGTTTTGACCGGATTTATCGCCTATTTGATCGCCGCCGGCCTGTTTAGGCTCTATGATCCGATCGACGAGCGCCAGTCCATGCGCCAAGCTATGCGCGACGAATGGATTGTGGCGATCCGCACGGATGACGCTGGGAAACGCGACCGCGCCCGTCAGATATTGATAGACCTCGATGCAAACCTAATCGAGGAGATATTGCCATGAGACGTGCGGTAATCCTTACGATCGCATTGACGACACTCGTCGGCTGCGACGACATGAGCGTTCAACCTAAGCAGAAGGCCTATTCGCCACTTGTTGGACCTGCCGAGGTTCCCTCTGACACCGTGGAGTTTCTTGAAACGTCGTCGCCGCCGCCACCACCAGTGACGTTCGGATTGCTGGAACGAGGACAAGAGCGCTTTCGCATTTTCTGCACCCCTTGTCATTCCGAGCTCGGGGACGGACGAGGCATGGTCGTGCAGCGTGGCTTCCCGCCGCCGCCATCCTTTCACACTCCGCGTTTACGAGATGCGCCGGCACAGCATTTCTACGACGTGATAACGAATGGTTATGGCGCTATGTATTCCTTCGCCGAGCGTGTGCAGTCGGCGGACCGTTGGGCGATCGCGGCCTATATCCGCGCCTTGCAACGAAGCCAGAACGCTAGGCTGGCGGATGTGCGGGCGGATCAACGCGGAGCGTTGCAATGACCCGTAGACAGTGGGAACTCGCGGCCTGGATGATTGGCGGCGTCGGCCTGGTCGGCGCGGTGATCGGATGGATCGTTGCGCCGGCGGCATTTCCACACGCTTGGTTGGCTGCGCTGAGCGCTTGGTTAGGATGGCCGATCGGTTGCATGGGCTTGCTCCTGGTCCACGCTTTGACTGGCGGACAATGGGGATACGTGACGAGGCCTCAGCTGGTTGCGGGGATGAGCACATTGTTGCTGCTGCCTCCGTTGCTGATCCCGCTGGCGATTGTGCTTCCACGCCTCTACCCCTGGCTGCGACCGGAGGTGGCGGCGCATTTGGATAATGCATTCTATTTGAACTTGCCGGCGTTTGTCGTACGCGGCGCGGTGTATCTCATCGTTTGGTTCGGACTGGCTTGGTTGATCTTGGGAGCGTTTCGACGCGATGAGCGCGATCACGCTTTGGTGCGAATCGCGCCTGCGGGACTCATCCTGCTTGCGATCACCGTCACCTTTGCGACGATCGACGCCACCATGTCGCTCGATCCTCATTTTGCATCAAGCGTCTTCGGCCTGATCACGATAGCCGAAATGGGACTTCTCGCTCTGTCGGTGTCCACTTTCGCCGTCATCGTCGGACAGTCGCCAGGAGACGGCGCATTGCGCAGCCTTGGAAGGCTTATCATGGCGCTGCTCATCCTATGGGCATACCTCGACTTCATGCAGCTGCTGATCGTTTGGCAGTCCGACCTGCCGAACGAGGCGCGATGGTACGCCCTGCGCTGGACGGGCGGATGGGGCGTCACGGCTTCATTGATCGCCGGAGGCCACTTCGTGCTGCCCTTCTTCGTCCTGCTATCGTCGCGCGCGCAACGATCGCGGAGCCTCATGGCCTGCGTCACGGCGCTGCTCATATTTGGCGGGATCGTCCGCAGCTGGTGGCTGGTCGTGCCCGCATCCGGCGCCGATTTTAGCGTGGTTGACGCATCGACGATGTTCGGCGTAACCGGAGTCGCGGCTGCATTGGCGCTGCGCGCGCCTGGGATGCCGTGGATTCCTCGCTCGGTGTGGCGTCATGTCTGAGAAGAGCCTCGACCCCGCGCAACATGAGCCGACCGATGTCGGCCCACGCTTTAAATGGATCGGAGTCGCATTATTGCTGACGTCGGTGCTGTTTCTGGCGCTGATCGTTTTATGGCTCTTTCCGGGCGCGACGATCGACAGAACTCTACAGCTGCCGCTACCCCAATATCCAGCGCCCCGGCTGCAATCGAATCCGCGGGCCGACATGGAGCGCTTCTACAAGGATGAGCTGCTGAGGCTGAACGGCTTCGGCTGGGTCGACAAAGCCAACGGCGTTGCGCACATCCCCATCGCGGATGCGATGCGTAATGTCGCGGAGGAGCACATTCCTGGCTGGCCCGGCTCAACAGAGAAGCCACCAGTTGCGCAAGAGGAAATTCCTCGCTTGGGCGAGTCGACGGAGAAACCCCATGAGGTTACTCATTCTGATCGTTTTATTTCTCATCGCGCCCAGCTACGCAGCTGCTGGGTCGACGCCAGATCTCACCGGCATTGCGTACGAACAAAGGCCAGGCGCCCGCCTCCCCCTGCAAAGCATATTCCGCGACGACACAGGCCGCGCCATTCGTCTGTCTGATCTTTTTGAAACAAGGCCAATGATACTTGCGCTCGGATATTTCCATTGCCCCAAACTGTGCAGCGTCGTCCGCGGCGATCTGTTCGACGCGCTTCGTAGATCGGGAATGATCGCGGGCCACGACTACTCGTTGGCTGTGTTGAGCATCGACTCGTCCGAAACCAGCGCGGACGCAGCGGCGGCCAAGGCAAATGATCTGGAGCGCTATTCGGCGCCAGGCGCAGCGCAATATTGGCGTTTTTTGACTGGAGATCACGACGCCGTGCAAGGCGTCGCGGACGCGGTCGGATTTCATGATCGTCCAAATCAGCAACTGAAACCATTCGCGCATCCGGTCGGCGTCGTCTTTATAACGCCCGCCGGGGTGGTATCGAACTATCTGCTCGGCGTTGGCTACCAGCCAGAGGATGTTCGGCTTGCCGTGACGCGAGCCGCATTGGGAGACATCGCGCCGTCGTCGTCGCCGGTGATGTTGCTTTGCTATGACTACGATCCGACGACGGGCCAGTACACGCTCGCTGTCGTGAAGCTCCTGCGTTGGGCCGCGGCGATTACGCTGGCGATCGTTGGCGGCGCGCTGTACCGCGCCTTTCGCTATGAGAGGCCGCGCGCATGAACTTGTGGCTTCCCCAAGCGACGACCGACGCGGCGGAGGTCGACTATCTGATCATCGCGCTGGTTTTGGTTTCCTGTGCGATTCTTGCGCTCGTTTTTGGACTGATCCTACTGTACATGATCAAATATCGGGCCGGCAGCGGCGTCGATCGTGGCGCTCCACCGGAGAAGACCTGGCGATTGGAGATAGCCTGGACCGTCGCCACATTGCTGATCTTCTTCGGCCTGTTCGTCTGGGGCGCGGACCTTTACGTTCGTCTGTTTCAGGCGCCTCCCGACGCATTGCATATTTATGTCGTCGGCAAACAATGGATGTGGAAGGTCGAGCATC
>PLZT01000220.1 GCA_003152255.1 Methylocystaceae bacterium
CGTGGAAATGATAGGCCACGGTGTCATGGTCGATCTCGCTGATCGAGCCCTCCTGCGCGCGCACGCAGCCCGCGAAATAGCGGAAGTGGTCGATGGCCAGCGGCACGTCGGCGAGGGTCGTCTCGCGGATCGGCTTGCCATTGTCCCAGGTCTCGGCGGCGGCGAGCGTCGCGAGATTGGCCTGCATGCGGTCGGCGACGGCGTTGAGGATGTTCGCGCGCTCGGCGGGGCTGACGCGAGCCCATGCGTCCTTGGCGGCATGCGCGGCGTCGAGCGCGGCCTCGACGTCGTCCTTGTCGGAGCGCGGAATTTCGCAAATCTTCTGGCCGGTGATCGGCGAGATGTTGTCGAAGTAGCGCCCGGCCTTGGGGGCCTCGAAGGCGCCATTGATGAAGTTGCCGTAACGCGTCTTGAACGGCGGCGTTCGCGCCGAGAATGTCTCGTGCCTGGTCATGTTGAGCGTTCCTTCCGGGAAGCGGACGACGCGGCCTTAAGCGAAGCTCGCGTGGCCGCGTTCTTCTTATTCGACGAGGGTCGATCCTACTCCCCGCCGGGCGCCGGCGACAGGGGGCGCCCCCTTGGTCACGCCGGCGTCCTCGCCCGGTCAGATAATGCCGATGAAGCCGATGGCGACCCGCGCGGCGCGAAACTCCTGTCGCGCCGGCCGCGGGAGGAAACAAAAGCGCTTGCTCCACGGGCTCGTCAGGAAACAAGCGAAGCGCGCGCGGCTCCCTCTCCCCGTTTTACGGGGAGAGGGTTGGGGTGAGGGGCCGGGGGATTGTCCACAACGCCAACGCGCCCCGAGGGATTCGCCGCGCTAATCCACGTTCGGGCAAACGCCCCAAGCCCCTCACCCCGCCCTCTCCCCGCGAGCGGGGAGAGGTGGGAACCCGGCGAGATCGCCGCGCTAATTTTCCGGCGCTGGGCCGCAAGGGGGAAGAAGCCAGCTCCCCATTTGACGCCGGGCGCCCTCGCGCTTATCTGAGGATAAACCGATCAACCCTGGGCGAACCCATGGCCTTGCTTCCTATCCTCACCCTTCCCGATCCGCGCTTGCGGGTCATTTCGACGCCGGTCGAACGGATCGACGCGGAAATTCACCGGCTGCTCGACGATATGCTGGAGACTATGTACGAGGCGCCGGGCATTGGCCTCGCCGCCGTGCAGGTTGGCGTCGCCAAGCGCATCGTCGTCATCGACATCGCCAAGCGAAAAGACGACGCCGAGCCGCCCGCGCCGCTGTTTCTCCTCAACCCCCAGATTATCTGGGCCTGCGAGGAACTCAGCACCTATAACGAGGGCTGCCTCTCCGTGCCCGAATATTTCGAGGACGTGCAGCGCCCGGCGCGCGTGCGCTTGCGCCATTTGAGCCGCGAAGGCGAGACGATCGAGTTCGACGCCGAGGGGCTGCTGGCGACCGTCGTGCAGCACGAGCTGGACCATCTCGAAGGCGGGCTGTTCATCGACCATCTGTCGCGCCTGAAACGCGAGCGCGTCGTGAAAAAATTCACCAAGGCCGCGCGCCTCGACGCGCGCGCCGCCGAGCACGCGACCGAAAACGCGGACGCCTGATGCGCGTCGTCTTCATGGGCACGCCGGAGTTTTCGACGGGCCTCCTGAAGGAGATCGTTTCGCGCGGGGCTGAGGTCGTGGCGGTTTATACGCAGCCGCCGCGCCCGGCCGGACGCGGCATGGAGCCGCGCAAATCGCCCGTGCATCTGCTCGCCGAAAGCCTCGGACTGCCCGTTCTTACCCCGCGCGGTCTGCGCGGGGCGGAGGAGACGGCGGCCTTCGAAGCGCTCATCGCCGATGTCGCCGTCGTCGCCGCCTATGGGCTGATCCTGCCGCGCGCGATTCTGGACGCGCCGCGCCTTGGCTGCCTCAATCTGCATGGCTCGATCCTGCCGCGCTGGCGCGGCGCCGCGCCGATCCAGCGCGCCATAATGGCCGGCGACAGCGAGAGCGGCGTCGATGTGATGCGGATGGAGGAGGGGCTCGACACAGGCCCGGTCGCGCTGGAAACGCGCGTTCCCATCGGCCCCGACATGACCGCCGGAGAGTTGCACGACGCGCTCGCGCTGGCGGGAGCGCCGCTGATGGCGGACGCGCTGGAAGCCTTGGAGCGCGGCGAGCTGACCTTCACGCCGCAGAGCGAGGCGGGCGTGACTTACGCGCAAAAGATCGACAAGGCCGAGGCGCGCATCGACTGGCGCCGCCCCGCGGCGGAAGTGCACAATCTCGCGCGCGGGCTGGCGCCTTTTCCCGGCGCCTTCTTCGAGGCGGACCTTGGCGCCGGCGTCGAGCGCGTGAAGGTTTTGCGCACGCGGGTGGAGGAGGGCGCCGGCGATCCCGGAACCGCGCTCGACGACGAGGGGCTGATCGCCTGCGGCGAGGGCGCGCTGCGCCTGCTGCGCGTGCAGCGCGCCGGCAAGGGGCCGATGGACTTCGCGGAGTTTTCGCGCGGCCGGCGGATCGAGCGCGGCGCGCGGCTGGGCGGGTGAATAGGTCTTTCAGCCCCGCCTGACCGCGTTTTTTAGGGTCTCGTTGATAAGGCTCTGCCAGCCGGCGCCTTTCGATTTGAAGGCGTCGATCACTTCGCGGTCGAGGCGCAGGCTGACGAGTTGCTTGGTCGGGGCCTTTTGCTTTCCGCGCACGCGTTTCGCGCTTTCCGCCAGTTCCGGGAAAACCTCCGAGAAGGATTTCGCCTTGGACATTTCCTCGGCGCTGATTTCCGGGGAGTCCGAAACCTCGTCGATGTCGGCCCGCGTGTATCGCGGATCAGTCGTCCTTTTCCTAGCGGTCATGGAGAAGCTCCTTTTCCTTCGCGCTGGCCGGGCGCATCGAAACGACGGAAACGGCCTCGGTCCCGAGCGGCGCGAAAATAACCACGATAATGGCGACGCCCCGAAGCTGGCCGATGGCCTTGAAGCGCGGCGCGCGCGCCGGGATCACAACGGAGTTGATGAAGAAATCGACATCCAACTCGGCGAAATCCATCCCGTGCTTGTCGAGATTGGCGAGCCGCTTGGCGTTGTCCCAAGTGATTATCATCGGTTGCTTGTAGCTACAAAAAGACTTTTGTCAACTCTAATTGTAGATACAAACTATAGCGCCGGGGCCGTTCGACGGTCAGGCGCTGGCTTGCTTGCAATTCCTTGGTTGTCGCCGCAAAAGCGTGGGGGTGGAGGGAAGTCTCCCGCCAACCCTTCCTCAAGCCAAATCGAGAACCCGCCCGCCAATGCCCCGCTACGCCCTGACGATCGAATATGACGGCGGGCCGTTCGTCGGCTGGCAGCGGCAGGCCAATGGCATGTCGGTGCAGCAGCGGCTGGAGGAGGCGGTTTTCGCCATCGACGGCGCGCGCCGCGTCGTGCATGGCGCCGGCCGCACCGACGCCGGCGTGCATGCGCTGGGGCAGGTGGCCCATGTCGATCTCGCGCGCGTCTGGCGGGAGGACCGGCTGCGCGACGCCATCAACGCGCATCTGCGTCCGAGCCCCATCGCGGTGCTTTCGGCGCGCGCCGTCGGCGACGATTTCGAGGCGCGTTTTTCCGCGCGGGCGCGCCATTATCGCTATGTCATCGACAATCGCCGCGCGCCGCTGGCGCTGAACCTCGGCCGCGCCTGGCACGTCAAGCGCGCGCTCGACGCGGGCGCGATGCACGAGGCCGCGCAAACGCTGATCGGCAAATTCGATTTCACGACGTTTCGCGCGAGCGAATGCCAGGCGAAATCGCCGATCCGCACGCTCGACCGGCTCGATGTGCGGCGCGACGGCGAGATCATCGAAATCCTCGCCAGCGCGCAGTCGTTTTTGCACAATCAGGTGCGCTCGCTGGTGGGATCGCTGGAGCATGTCGGCAGCGGCAAATGGCGCGTCGAGGATTTGCGCCGCGCGCTGGAGGCGCGCGACCGCGCCCGCTGCGGACAGGTTGCGCCGCCGCAAGGGCTCTATCTCGTCGCGGTTGATTATTGAGCGCCCGGCGTTACGTTCCGGCGCGTCGAGGGGCGAGGGAGCCGTTCATGAAATTGTTGAAGCTGACGGCGAAGACGCTGCTCGGCGTTTATTGCGCGGCGCTGCTCGGACTGTCGCTGTTCCAGCGCGATCTTCAATATCATCCCGGCGCCGCCATCGTCGCGCCGGCGCAGGCGGGGCTCGCGACGATCGAGACGCTGCGTCTTTCCAGCGGCGACGGCGAGACGCTGGTCGCCTGGTATGCGCCGGCGGCGCGCGACGATCTCCCGCTGATCCTTTATTACCACGGCAATAG
>PLZT01000541.1 GCA_003152255.1 Methylocystaceae bacterium
AAACGGGACCATCTTTCGCGCCCCGGAAAGCCGCGTCTCAAAAGCTGGCAAGCCGTTCTGGACGGCGACCATCAAAGCCAAGGGCGACGACGCCACGGCGTGGTGGAAAATCATCGTCTTCTCGGACAGCGCCGGCGCGGAACTTATGCGCCTTAGCGATGGCGACGCGCTCGCGGCTCAAGGCTCTCTTCGCGTCGAGACTTACGAGCGCGACGGCCTGACGAAAATCAGCCTCACGTGCATCGCCGACACGGTTTTGCCGCTGCGCGCCGCGCCAAAGCAACGTGAAAAGAAAGACCCCGCGCCAGCGCCAGCGCCCTCGGAAAAACCCGCTCCCGAAAGGTCATCGCTCGATCGCCATGGCGATTCCGGCGACGATCGTTTCAACGACCAAGTTCCGTTTTAGGGGGGCGCGATGAACTTGCACCAAATCGCAAAAGTCCTGGGCGGCGAAATTCGCGGACAGAGCGTCCTTTGCCCTGGGCCTGGTCATAGCGCCGCCGACCGCAGCCTGTCCGTCATGCTGTCCGCGACCGCGCCCGATGGTTTCGTTGTCAAAACTTTCACCGCCGACGACATCAATCTATGCCGCGACCATGTGCGCGCCCGCTTGGGGCTCGCGCCATTTCAACCAAAGGACAAGCAACAAAAAACGCGGCAATTCGATTATCGCGACCCGGCGACCGGAGAGCCGCGCTACAGCAAAATTCGCCACGACAGCGCGGACGGGACAAAGAAAATCTATTTCAAGCCCGCCAAGCGCGGCGGCAGCCCGGCGCTTCTTTACGGCGGCGAGCGCCTCGCGAAGACTGTTCGCGACACGCTGATCTGGGTTGTCGAAGGCGAAAACAAAGTTGACCGCCTAATGGAACTCGGCGCCGTCGCGGTGTCTGGCGACACAGGCGCGGAGTCGAAATGGCTTCCCGACCATGCACGATTGTTGCGGGGCCGCCGCATAATCCTTTGGCCTGATAGTGACGACCCCGGCGAGACCTACATCGCCAACGCGGCGGCGGCGATCCGCGCCGACAATCCCGACGTGGAGATCCGCGTGGTGCGCCCATTCCCGCGCGCATCGCAAGGCGAGAAGGGCAAGGATGTTTGCGACTGGCGCGGAAACGCAGCCGCGCTTCTAGCACTCGCCGCTGGCGCGGAACCATTTCGGTTAGACGCGCTCGGCGATCCGCCAGCGCCCGCCTTCCGTCGCATTATCAACCCTGCCGAGTGGGAGGGCCTGCCGGTTCCTGTTCGCGAATGGATCGTGCCGGATTATATCCCGCATAAGACGGTCACGCTGCTTTACGGCGACGGATCGACGGGGAAAAGTCTACTCGCATTACAGCTCGCCGCCGCGCGGGCGCTGGCGCGTGACTGGATCGGGCTTATGCCGACGCTAGGGCGGACGCTGATTTTATCGGCGGAAGATGACCGCGACGAAATGCAGCGTCGTCTTGAGGACATTAGAAAACACTACGGCGCGCGGATGCTCGACTTCTCCGAAATGCGCCTAATCGACCTTGTTGGCGAAGACTGCATTCTCGGCGCTCTCATGAAGGGACAGATTCATTCGACGCCGATGTATCAGGCGCTCGACGCCTATATGTCCGAGTTTAAGCCAAGCCTTACTGTTCTCGACGTATTGGCCGATATGTTCGCCGGCGACGAAAACGACCGTCCGCAGGCGCGCCAGTTTATCGGTCTGCTGAAAAAACTCGCCCAAAAGCACGATTGCGCCTTCCTGTTGCTCGCGCATCCAAGCCTTACAGGAATGAATACCGGCACAGGAATGAGCGGCAATACGGGCTGGAGCAATTCCGTTCGCTCGCGGCTGTATTTTCAGCCCGTGAAGGGGTCAGACGGCGACGTCGTGAACAAAAACTGGCGAACGCTGGAGGGCAAAAAGTCTAATTACGGCGCGCCTGCCGAGCCTATAACCCTCGAATGGAAGCAGGGCCTCTTTATCCCGATAGGATCGCCCGGAGGCTTTGACAAGCTATCCGCCGACGCCAACGCGGATGATCTATTTTTGAAGATGTTGGGGCGCTTCGCCGAGCAAGGCCGGAACGTTTGCGCCAATACAGGAACAACCTACGCGCCGGCGCGCTTCGCCGAAGAACCAGATGTTAAGGGCATCACGAAAAAGCAGTTCGCGGACGCGATGACGCGCCTTCTCCGGGACAAGAAAATTTGTGTTCAGACGATCGGACCCGCGAGCCGTCTCAGGTCAAAACTTGTCATTGTGGACGGATTAGAGGCCGGTTCCACCGACTCTTCCACCGGCCCCGAAAATCCTTCCACCGGCATTCCACCGCCTTCCACCGGGGGTGTGTGTTCCACCCCCCTATACCCCCCGGTGGCGGTGGAAGCCGCCCCGCCGGTGGAAGCCGGCGGCGTCTGCCACGCGCCGGAAGGGGAAGGTTTACTTCGATTGCGGGAAGTCCCCGACGACATCACGGACATGGCGGTATGAGCTCCGCCCGCGCCCTTATCGAGGAAGCGACGACCCGTGGCGCGCGGCTATACCTTCGCGGCGGTGAACTCAGGATTGCCTTTCGCGGGGAAGCGCCGGCCGATCTGCTCGATAGGGTCCGCGCTTCAAAGCCAGAGATCGTTCGGGAGCTTGCGCCGCCGGAGCCGTCCCTCGATGAGCGCCGCGCATCCGTGGAAGCGATGCTCGCCGAAATGGGCGAGGAGAACGAGCGTCGCCGGAATTGGGACAAACACCCAGTTCCCGGCTGGCGTGAAGGCCGGCTCGAAATCCGCAGCGTCATAGATGGCTCGACGACCGTAATCCCGTTGCGGAGGCGGCGCTCATGACCCCCTCCCAGCGCCTTCGGCAGCAAGCCGCCGAGCTGATCGCCCTCGCCGATGAATTGGATGGCCGACCCGGCGGCGCGCCGATGGTGGCGGCCGTGGAAGCACAAGAGCGCATGGTCGACACAGCAGTCGCCGAGCAGATCATCGGCTTTGGGCGGACCTGGCTTTACGAGCACGCCGACGAATTTGAACTCGGCATGAAGATCGCGGGGCGCTGGCGATTTTACGAGCGCCGCGTTCGCGCATTTGCATCAGGCTCGCTGGCCGCGCGCGTTCAAAGTGTTTCGCGTGTTTTGAGTGCAGGCGGACCCATGGCGTCCGATGCGGCCCTGAATCATAATGAGCAAGAGGAGATAAAAAATGCTTGACCGCCTTTTTAATAGACGCGCCCCCGATCCGCCGGCGCCGACCACCGAGCAATGGAAAAAGCGCACGGTTTACGGCAACGAAACCGATATCGCGGACAAGCTGCCTCCCGCAGCGCGCGACAAGCTGGAAACATTGCGCGGCGAGGCCGAGGCGTTGCGTGTGGTGGCGAAAATTCCGCGTGATCGCGGCCAAGAGGTTTCCGAGAAAATTAGGGTCGTCAAACGTAGAATCAACGAACTGAAGAGCGTGCAGGGCTACGCCGAAAATCATCCGCTGATCGCCGCAGAGCGCGAAGCCCTCGCAAAATTCGAGGCCGAGAACGCGAAGCTGGCCGCCGAGTATGTGGATAAGAGCCGCGTCTCGATCGCTGGCGCTCACGTCGCCAAACGCTGCGAAAATTATCTCTATGACAATACACACGCGCATTTCACATTGGCGCCGCCAACGCCCGCGCCGACGCTCGCCAAAAATGAAACCATCGCTGGCGCGGTCGACAAATTGAGGAGTCGCATTGCCGGCTTTCGCGCCGAAGAGCGGACCGCCGCGAACGCCCCGAAGACAGCGGCCGACGCCAAGCAGATCGTTCGCGCGCAAATCGCGAAGATCGCGGAAGCCGGGAAGATTGATCCTTTTGATGCAATAGAGGCGGGCCGGCCGTTGAAGTTCGCGGAAGTCGTCCTTCAGAATGGCGCTGGAAACTGGACCCGGATTCCCGACGCCTTCTCCACTTTTGCGTGGTTGTTCAAGGACCAAATTATCGCACGACTGGAGGCCGAAGTTGACGCCAAGGCCGATGACAGCGCGGCCCTCGATGACGAAACCCGCGCCGCCCGCATCGCCGAGGCGCGGCGCGAAATCTTGAGCTTGGAGCGCGAGGAAGAGGCGATGGTCACGCTCGCGCGGTCCACTGGCCTGGCGTTCCAGCGTCGCGCCGACGCCGACCCGCGCGCGATTTTGGGGCTCGCCGACTCGCTGCCAGAACCGGGAGTGCTTTAAGCCATGGCGAACGCACTTAACCTCCTCGCCGGGCGGCCTCTCGCGATCATGCCCGAGCGTATCGCCGCCTTCGCCGAGGCAATGGCCGCACACAACGGCGTCGACGCGCTCTCGCCCGAGGTGAGCCGCTTCGTGGGAAGGGCTCCAGCGGGCTCGCCTGTCCGCACGACCGAAAACGGCGTTGCTGTAATCAGTGTCGTCGGCGCGTTAATCAATCGTGGCGCACTTCTCGGCGAAAATTGGGGGATTTCGACTTACGAAGGGCTGCAATTCAAACTCGAATCCGCAGCAAAAGACCCGAAAATCCGGGCTATTATTCTCGACTTTGAGTCGCCCGGAGGTGAAGTTTCAGGCTGTTTCGAGACTGCCGCGCTCATTCGGAAGATTAACAGCGAGAAGCCGGTTGTCGCGTGCGTAAATGGATTGGCGTGCTCGGCGGCATTTGCTTTGGCGTCGGCCTGCCGGTCGATTATCTCGACCGAGAGCGGCGTGTCAGGAAGTATTGGCGTTGTGTTGCTGCACAGCGACATTTCTGGAGCCCTCGACAAAGCCGGAATTTCGCCGACGCTGATCTACGCTGGCAAGCATAAGACGGACGCAAATCCTTTCGAGGCTTTGAACAAGGAAGTAAAAGGCGACCTACAAGCCGAAGTCGACCGATATTATTCGATGTTTGTAACGGCGGTTGCACAAGGCCGGCGGAATCTTACCGAGGCGGCGATCCGAGACACGCAAGCCCGCACATTCATCGGTCGCGACGCACTGGCCGCCGGTTTGGTCGATCAAATTGGGGTGTTTGGCGACCTGCTGGCCGACCTCGAAAGGAACTCCGGCGCCGCCCGCGCCACGGCCTCCAATTCGACATCCGCACATGGAGTGAAAAAACCAATGAGCGACACTGAAAAATATTTCATCCGCGCCGCCGAGAGAGACAGGATCAAAGCGATTTTGGATTCGCCCGAAGGCCAGTGGAACCCGACTGCGGCGAAGAAGATTGCCTTTTCGACGAGCGCGTCAATCGAAGAAGCAAGGGCCGAACTTCGCGGCGGGGGTTCGCAAGATGGGGCGAGCGCCAGTTCCACGGCCGCTATGTGGGACGATGCAATCGCCACGGTCAACGCGGAGGAGCGGCGGAACAGTGGTCGCGCCAGCGCCGCAGCGCCAAAGCAGGCCGGCGCGGTTAGCTGGGATAGCGTCGCCGCCAAGCTGAATAGCGAGCGAGGAGTTTCCAAGCATGGCGTATGACCCTCAAGCATCGCCGATTCGACCGCTTGAAGCAGGGCTCGGCAGTTGCGACTACGCAAGTGTTCGGCCAGATGTTGCGAAGAGGATATGGCTTTACGCAACAAATGACACCGCTGCAACGGTCGAAGCGCCGAGCTATTTCGACCCGGAACTTCTCGGTCGCGGTGACGTGATCTTGGCGAGCATGAACAACACGGTCGGGCAAACGCCTGTCGGCAAGCTTTACGTGGTCTCTGCTGGAAAGCAGAGCGGCGACGCAACAAACCTCGTCGCGTTGTTCGGAAGCGCGTTTGGATGACGAGTTAACGAGATTCGCGCGTCTGACATTGCGCGCGGATGGGGGAACGCCGTTGCCGAGCGGCGCATGGCGGCAGGGTCTTGCATTTTCCCCCTGCCGCCTTCCCTTCCAGGTTGCAGCGGATGGTGGCACAACGTGGGGTGGTGGCAAGATAAGTCGTTGATATTAAAAGATAAGGTTCCTTTTGCACAACTTCAAGTTACTGCGCATGCAACCCTCGGTTGTTAAGCGTATTGGGTTTTTGTCAATTCACGGTTTCGTTTCGCGGACTAAGGGGAAAGGCGACGATGAAAAAACTCGATGGCGGCGTTGAAAATATGGTCGTTTCTATCGAAGAGGCGGCCCGGATAGTCGGGTGCTCGGCGCAATGGCTGCGCCGCTTGGAGCGCGACGGATTTTTTTCAAAGACCGAGCGCGGGCAGGCGCGTCTGCAAGACGTTATCCGAGCCGTCGAACGATCGATTATCGGCATGCGCTCGCCGAGCTTGAGCCAGGATCAATGATGCGCGCGATCGCGGCGAAGACAAAAAGACGAGGAGATTATCAATGGCCAGTTTGACGAGCACGCTAACACTTCGGATGATCGACGACCTGAGCAAGCCCGCTCGCACCGTCAGTCAGGCGCTCAAGGACGCCGCGCGCGACGCGCAGGATATGGCCAAGGGAATGGCCAACACCGGCGCGACGGATCGCTTCGTCTCGTCGCTGTCGAAGCTCAAGACGTCCGCATCCGATGTGCAAGCAGTCGCTCGTGCTTGGGTCGACTATTCCAAATCCGCCGGGCTCGCCGCCAATTCCGCCGACTGGACGAAGGGCCAAGTCGCGAATGTGCGGCAATGGGAAAGCCAGACGATCTCCGCGCTCCGCAAGGTGAAGGCGGAACAGATCGCGTTCAACCGCTCGATCTCCGGGGCCGGCGGCGGCGGTATCGGCTTCGGCTCTAACATCGTCGGCGGCATGTCATCGATCGGCGCGGCCGAACTCGCGAAGATACGCAACAGCCAAAGACTATCCGCCGGCATGTCCGGGGCTGGACAAGCGGCGGCGATGGCTGTGGCGGCCAAACCGTCAAAGGTTCAACAGGCGGAAGCTCGCGCCAAGGCGACGGCAGAGGGCGGCGGGACATCGCTTATCCCGCTTGGCGGCGGATTGCTGCCGATGGCCGGCGCTTACGGCGCCTATGAGGCGGCGAGCGCGGTTGTCCACGCCGGCGTCGAGCGCCAGCACGCGCTCGTCGGCGCGGAGAATGCCGGCATATCGCCCGCCGACCTAAAGCGCGCCGAGGCGGCGTCTATTGCGGCCACCAAGGGAGCTCCGAACCTTTCCGCGACGGAAATCCTTACGCTTTTCAAGGAAGCCCGTTCGGCGGTGCAGCACCCGGAGGAGACGTTCCACCTTATCCCCGACCTCGCCAAGGCGGCGAGCGTGCTCAAGGGCAGCGGTGTCGAGAACGCCAACATCGCCGATCTTGTGAAGGGCGGCGAATCTCTCGGCCTGATGAATGACCCGAAACGCTTTCACGCCTTCCTCGAAGGGCAAGTGAAAGCGATGCAGGTCATGGGCAAGACCATCTCGACCGAGCAGATTTACGAGGCGGCAAAATACAGCAAGAGCGCGGGCGCGACGCTTTCTGACGAATTCTTGAATACGACGCTGCCGAGTCTCATTCAGGAAATGCACGGCTCCAGCGCCGGCGACGCGATGGCGATGCTGGTCAAGACGCTACGGGGCGGCGTTGCGAACAAGCACCTGCCGGTGCAAAAGCTCAACGAGCTTGGGCTGCTCGAAGAGCCGAGCAAAATCAGGAAGAATAAGGCCGGGCAGATCATGGGCTATGCCGGCAAGGTGGTCGGTGACGAGATGCTGGCCTCGGACCCGCGCAAGTGGTTCCAAGAAATCCTCAAGCCGGCGGCGGAAAAGGCCGGTTATGTCACGCTGTCCGACCAGGTGCGCTTGCTCAATCAAACGCTGCCGCAGACGGCGGCGAACTTGGGCCGCATCTTTCTGCAGCAAGAGAAGACGCTCGAACAGCATCGCAAGAATTACGAGGCCGCGCCGGGGCTGGACCAGGCCGTCGCCAATCAGACCAGGGACGCCAAGGCCGGCGTCATGGAGTTGAAGGCAGCACTCGATGACCTCGGCGCCGCCGTCTCTGCCTCGCCGGCGATTGGCTTGGGGTTGCACACAATCGCCGAGGGCTTGCGCTCGCTGCCCGATCCGGTCAAGACTCTTGGCGTGGAAGCCGCAGCCACCGCCGGCGCATTGCTGATACTGCGCACTGGTGGCGTGGCCGCGACTAGCGCGGGACTGACTGGCCTTGGAGGCGGTCTCGTAACGGCTACGGGTTTGCTTGGGCCATTCGCCGCCGGCCTTGCCGCCACGGCGGGGGCCTTCGAGGCGTTCAAAGGGCTGGCCGGGTGGATTCACGAATACCGGCGTAGCATGGGCTGGCTGCCATCCTCGGAATACGAAAAGGGCGGCAACGGCGAGGGTCCGGCGGCGTTCGACCGAATGCGCGGAATGAAGCCATCTCCCAGCGCACCAATCGACGCCGAGACGGCGAAGCGGCTCCATCGCGCTGATACGCCATCGATCCGTTACGGCCATCGCGGAACCACGCCATTCACGCCTGGCGCGGTCCCATTGTCCGGCGCGGCTGCCACGCGCGGTGCTGATTATAGCATCGGACATATGCGTCCAGAATTTCGCACGCGCCTCGAGGGATTGATGGCCGAGGCGAAAGCCTCCGGCGTTCCCCTTTCGGTATTCAGCGGCTATCGTGACGATGCGTTGCAGGCCAGACTTTACGCGGCGTCGCATGGGTCCGGCATGGTTGGGCGTCCTGGCCATTCGCAGCATGGAAAAGGCATTGGGGCGGACTTGCGCGGCAATCTCGCCTGGGCGCATGAGCACGCCGCCAAATATGGCCTCAATTTTCCATATCTGCACGGCGGCACGCCGCACCCGGAGCCGTGGCATATCGGGCTTAACGCAAGGGAGATGCTATTCCATCGCAAAGAGAAAGCGGGTAGATCGCATGACCATCTCGCCATTGATATGGATGGTGCCGGAGCGCCGGCTGTCGCGCCGGATTTCGACCACGGCCCGGTGGTCGCATATCGCCGCGAAGTCCAGGGCGCGATCGCGGATTTGCAGAAGATGCACGAAATGACCGTGCGCCCGAACGTGCGGCTGGAGTCTCATGGTCGCCTTGGGGGGATTCTAGGCCGGACGCAGCGTGGGCATTTCTCGACGGCCGGCGTCCAGGGGGATTGAGATGAGCGACGAACGCAAACGGCTCGATAGCGTCGAGAGACTGGCCAAGGGTAGCATTGACGCGCTGGAAACGCTGCTCGAGCAACACATAGTTCTTGCGCGGCTCATGGGCGCGCTGATCGCCGATCTTGGCGCCGATGACGCAGGGCTCCCGGCGCGCCTGTGGCAAATCATAGACGCACAAGGCGGCGAGCTCTCGGATTCGCAGCGGGCCTTCCTGGCGAATTTCCTCGGCGGCGGCGCTGCGGACCTACCCGACGCCGAGCCGTATGACGTCACGGCTCACTGAGCGCTTTTCCTCAACCTCACGCCCGCCCCGCATTATTTCAGCCATTTTCGCTCCTTCAGCCAATCCGTCGTGATCTTCTGAAGAAGCGATGAGACCGTGCGACTATCAGCCTTGGCAGCCTTTTCAAGAGCTTTTTTCACCTCCGGTTCAGTCCGAAAGTTAACCATTTGGCTTGTCGGTTCCTTTTCCGAATCCTTCGTCGCTTTTGTCATAATTTGTTCCCGCTTGACTTACCCTGTAAGACAGGGTAATCGTCTGTAAGACGGGATAGCACAACCCGCTTCAACCCGCAACCCGCAAGACGCCCCACGCCGAACCCTCATTTCGGCGAACGCCCCCGGCTTGCCAAAAGGAGGATGAAATGCACGACCTGAAAATCTCCCGCCGCTCTCTCGCCGCCGGCCTCGCGCTGGCGCCCATTGCTGGCCTTCCCGCGCTCGCTGGCGCGGCCATCGCCGACGACCCTGTGTTCGCCGCGCTCGCCGAATTGCAGCGCGTGAAGGCGACCGTAGAGACTGTCGGCAAGGTGCATTCCGCCGCCGAACAGGCAATTTTCGAGGCCAGAGCGCCGGGATTCGTTGAGTTTCAGGGGGAGCAAATCCGCAATCTCGCGCATCTCGACGCGGTGTTCAAAACCGATGGCGCTCTCACGCGTGAGAACGTCTTGTGGACGTTCCGCAACATGCGGGCGAAGCTCCCGCCGCGCCTATCGCCAGCGGAGAAAGCCGCGCGCGATGCGACGCGGGAGGCCGAATACCGCAAGGCTCGCGCCGATCTGGAGCGCATCGTCGCGGCCGAAGCCGAAGCCCACGCGCAATCGGGTTTTGACGAAGCCGAGGCCAAATGGAATGAGGCGACAAGCCGAGAGAACGAAGCCGAGGATGCGATTCTCGCCTGTGAGCCCCGCACAACAGCCGGGGCGCTGGCGCTGCTGCGATTCGTCGCGGACCATGCGGCCAATTTCTCGGCCGATTACTTTGACACGGCCGGCGCCATCCGGCGGGCGCTCGAAGTTCTCAAAGCGAACGGGAGGGTGTGACGATGGACACTTATGATGTTGACGACGCCAGAATGCTCCACCATCCCGCCCGCGCCGGTCATCTCGAAAGCCTGGAATGCCATCTGAATAGCGCGGCTCGGCTATCTCGCGCGGTGTGGGCGCTGGCGATCTCCCCTGACTTTTCCACCGGGGAAAGGCGGGACGCGGAGGCGCTGACAGAGCTGGCGAGCGCGGCAGCGGATCATGCGAGCGCGGCGAGATATGTCTTTTACAAAGAGAACAGGGACAGCGGGAAGGAGGAGGCGTGACGATGGCGACGGATATCTCTCGCCTCGCATTGGGCGCGCTCATTGTTCGCACCTGGCGCATCAAGCTCGCGCGGATCGTCATGAGGCTGGCGCGCGGCTTGATGACGGTCGCCGAGCGCTTATTGCCGCCGGATTTGCGGCGATGACCGTCTATCACCCACGACAAAGGGCGGCGGGGAGCCTAGCGAGCGAAAGTTCTGCGTTCACTAGCGCTCGCGCGCGCGGACAGACCCGGTTTCACAGCGCTGTGAAACCGGGGAAATTCGGGAGCCCCTCGCGTGCGGGGACCTCGCTCAAGTGCTCATTTTGATCACTTGCATTCCTCAGGGTGTCCCTCGCGCGCGCGGACGAACCGGTTAGGCGGGTTTAAAATTAACCCGACCTCGGATGAACAGGCGGGCCGTTTTTGCGTTTGGCGGCGTTTCCAAACGAGCGATTTATGGCGTGAGCGGAATTGAAAACAGCCGCGCCAAAAGCCGACCAGTGCGGGCGGATATTCGCGGGACAGCATGAGGCTTGCCAGAATCGCTGATTAGCGGCACGCTGGCGTGATGCGCGGCAACTGATTTGTCCACGCCTGTCTATGGAGATTGAAGCCCAGAAACAATGAAAGCCCCCGAAGGGGCTCTCTGTCCGCACGAGGCGGGAAACTGATCGCTTGGCAGCATCAATTTCCCACCCCTCGCGCCTCTTGTCAACGCCGGATCATTCCCGGCGAACGCGGACGGCTGCGCTCATTCCTTCGGCGGGTTCCACAACCCGGAGGAAAGTCATGCCTATTGCCGAGCAATTTCACACCGCCGCCCTCGCCGCCCGCACCTATGCCGAGATCGACCAGACCTCGCGCCTGCTATGGCGAGCCCATGCCGAGGGCGCTCTATCAGACGACGCGGCCCAAGTCGCAGCCGAGGCCCTACAGGCGCGGAAGGCTGTTTTGAGGGATAGACCCGCCGTCCACAGGCCACAGCGCGCCACGGGCCGGCGCGCTGTGTCTCCCGACCGCGCCCGTTCAATCGCCCGCCGACGCCGCGTCGCGCTGTGCGGCGCAATCCCCGCCAAGCTCGCCGCTAATTTCACCTTGGGGGAGATCGCGGCCCTTAGCGTCATCGCTGGCGAGATTCGACGCCAAGGTCATTGCGCCCTGCCGCTGGACGCCATCGCCGCAAAGGCTGGAGTCTGCCGCACAACGGCGCAAAACGCATTGCGCGCCGCCCGCCTCGCCGGCCTTGTGATAGTGACCGAGCGCCCGCGCCCCGGACGAAAGAACTTGCCGAACGTGGTCAAGATCGTCTCGCCGGCTTGGTTGGCATGGCTTCGCCTTGGGGGCGATAGGGTTCAAAAAGTTGAACGCCACGGAAATCAGATAGATAAACCTTCCGGCAATCCGCCCGTGAGCAAGGATTGGCTCTGCAATAGGAGAAACAGCGGCGCGGCCGAGCGGAGCGGAAAGGCCCGCGATGGCGTGACCGTGCTTCTCCCGCAAATCGACCGCGCCCACGCGCTCGCCTGTGCCGATGGCTTGGCTGTAAAATAAGACATAAGAGCGCAACAGCGTAAGCACGCTTGTATGTCGTTACGCTTTGGCATATGCTACGGCCCATGAAAATCATCGCGCTCGTTACGCAAAAGGGCGGTTCCGGTAAGAGCACGCTGGCGTCGTGTCTCGCCGTCGCCGCGACACAGGCCGGCGAAAAGGTGCTGGCGCTGGACCTCGACCCGCAAGGAACCTTGAGCGAATGGGCCAAGCTACGGCGGGAGGCCGCGCCGAACGTCGCGCGATTGCCGGCGGGCCAGACGGCGGACCTCGCCGCGCTGCTGGCGTCGGCCCGCGCGAACTATTCGCTGGTCATCGTGGACACACCCGGAGCGGATTCGCCAGCGACGCACAACAGCATGACCGCCGCCGATTTATGCCTTGTCCCGCTTCGTCCGACGCGCCCCGACGCGCTGGCGCTTGCTCCTACAGTTGACGCCCTCAAGCGCGGTCGCCGGCGCTTCGCCTTCGTCCTAAGCCAATGTCCCGCCGTGGCGCGTAGTTCGCGCGCGTCCGAGATGGCGGACGGATTGGAGCAAATCGGATTGCTCGCGGAGCCGCCGATATGCGCCCGCGCCGACTTCCAAGACGCCTTCGCGGCGGGGCATGGTGTTACCGAATACGCGCCGAACGGCAAGGCCGCCGATGAAATCCGCGCGCTGTGGAAATGGATAAAAAGGAGATCAAACACATGACCGCGAAAAGCAAACGCCCCAAGGTCCTAGACCTCGGCTCGCTGATGGTGAAGCCGGCGCCCGCGCCGTCGATTGAGCCGCAGGCGCCCGTGGCGGCCAAAAAGGCCGCGCCGAAAGACGCATTCCGCACAAGCGTCTATTTCCATCGCGCCGTCCACGACAAGCTGCGCGACATTGCTCATGAAGAGCGAAAGACGGTCATGGACCTCATTAACGAAGGCTTGGACGTTGTGCTGACGCGAAGGAATTATCCGACCACCGGCGAACTGCGCGGCAAGGCGTAACGGCATAACGGCATAAATGCGCTAGTGTTATTTGAGCGATTTACGAGACGCGCGGGGATAGGCGGCAGCCGACAAGCGAGACAAGCCCTCTCGTTTCCCCGCGCTAACAGGGCTTCGCGAGGGCTCGCGATGCAACGGAAGAAACTGGACGGCGGG
>PLZT01000599.1 GCA_003152255.1 Methylocystaceae bacterium
AACCGTTCAGCGCCAACACGCTCGCCGCGAGATAGAGCGAACCGGCGATCAAAATGCGGGGCGCTCGCGCAAAGCTGGTGGCGCGGATGAGTTCCAGCGCCTGCTCGACGCTCCCGGCGGCTCGCGCCGGAACGCCCTGCGCGCGCGAGGCGGCGGCGACTTCCTCGGGCGGCCAGCTCTTATGCTCGCCCTCGACCGGAACGGCGATCACCTCGCGCGCGAGGCCGGTGAAATGCCGCAACAACGCGCTCACATCCTTCGTGGTCTGCGCGCCGCAGATTAGCATCAGCGCGCGGGGGCCTTTTTCCTCGAACTCGGCCATCGCCTCGGCGAGCACGCGGCCGCCATCCTCGTTATGGCCGCCGTCGATCCAGATTTCCGCGCCCGGGGGAGCGAGATCCACCACATGGCCGCGGGTAATCCGTTGCAGTCGCGCCGGCCAGTCGGCATTGAGCAGGCCGGCGTCGATGGCGCTGGTCGGGACCTCCTGCGCCACGGCGCGCAAGGCGGCGATGGCGGCGGCGGCGTTCTGATGCTGATGACGGCCCGGCAGGCGCGGCGCCGGCAGATCGAGCAGACCGCGCTCGTCCTCGAACACCAGCCGGCCGTTTTCCTCGTGGATGTGAAAATCCTGGTCCGCGACAACGGCGGGAGCGCCGACGCGGCGCGCCTCGCGCAACAAGACGTCTCGCGCGCCATCCGGTTGGAAGCCGATGATCGCGGGAACGCCGCGCTTAAAAATCCCGGCCTTCTCGTAAGCGATTTTTTCGACGGTGTCGCCGAGGAACTCCTGATGGTCGAGCGAAACCGAGGTGACGATCGCGGCCTTCGGCGCCGCGATCACATTGGTCGCGTCGAAGCGTCCGCCGAGCCCGGTCTCCAGCAGCAGCCAGTCGGCGGGCGTGCTGGCGAACAGATGAAACGCCGCCGCCGTGGTGACCTCGAAGAAGGTGATCGGCTGAGCGCCATTGGCGCGCTCGCACAATTCCAGCGCGTCCTTCAGCGCGTCGTCATCGACGAGCTTGCCGCCGCCCGCGGCCGCGAGCCGGATGCGCTCGTTGAAACGCAGCAAATGCGGCGAGGTGTATACGTGGACGCGGGCGCCGGAGGCCTCCAGCGCGGCGCGCAGGAAGGCCAGCGTCGAGCCCTTGCCGTTGGTTCCGGCGACGTGAATGGTCGGCGGCAAGGCCAGATCGGGTCGGCCCATCGCCTCCAGCAGCCGCTCGATGCGCCCCAGCGAAAGGTCGATCTTCTTGGGGTGAAGATCGAGCAATCGCGACAGAATCGCGTCGTGCTGATCCATGCCGCGCCTTGCTCCGCTCAGGCCGCGACGGCGGGTTGACGGGGCGCCGGCGCCTTGGTCAGCATGCCGCACAACCGCGCCAGCGTGTCCCGCATCTGCTGGCGCGGCACGACCATGTCGACCATGCCGTGGTCCTTGAGATATTCGGCGCGCTGGAACGCCTCGGGAAGTTTTTCGCGGATCGTTTGCTCTATCACGCGGGCGCCGGCGAAGCCGATGATCGCGCCCGGCTCGGCGATCTGAATATCGCCCAGCATCGCATAGGAGGCGGTCACGCCGCCGGTGGTCGGATTGGTCAGCACGACGATGTAGGGGATTCGCGCCTTGCGCAGCCGCTGCACGGCGATCGTCGTGCGCGGCATTTGCATCAGCGAGAACATTCCCTCCTGCATGCGGGCGCCGCCGGAGGCCGTGAAGATGATGAAGGGCGTGCGCTTCTCGAGCGCATGGGTGGCGCCGGCGACGATCGCCTCGCCGGCCGCCATGCCGAGCGATCCGCCCATGAATTCGAAGTCCTGCACGGCGACGGTGACCGGCAATTCCTTCAGATTGCCGACCGCGACCGTCACCGCGTCGGGGCGGCCGGTCTTGGCGCGATATTCCTTCAGCTTGTCGATGTAGCGCTTGATGTCGCGAAATTTGAGCGGGTCGGTCGGCGCCTCGGGCGTCGTCATCAATTCGTACTGGCCGTCGTCGAACAAACTCTCCAGCCGCGCCTCGACCGGGCAGCGCATGTGATAGCCGGAAGCCGGCACGACATAGAGATTGGCCTCGATGTCCTTGTGGAACACGAGCTGGCCGCTCTCGGGGCATTTGACCCAAAGATTCTCGGGAGCCTCGCGCTTGAGGATGGCTTTGATTTTCGGCGGGACGACGTTGGAATACCAGTTCATGACCACACCTTCGCGAGCGTCCCAAAAAACTTGCCAAGCGGCGATCCGGCGCTGTCCGGCTTGCGGGCGCGGGCCCGGGCGACGCCCCCCGCGATATCGGCGACCAGCTTCGTCACGGCGTCGACCGTCTCCGGCCCGGCGCGGTCATCGGCGCCCAGCGATTTCTTGAGGGCGCCGACCAGAGCCGTGCCGACCACGACGCCATCGGCGGTTTTGGCGATGACCTCGGCGTTGTCGGCGTTTTTGACGCCAAAACCAACGGCTATGGGCAGGCTGGTATGCCGCTTGATCCGCGCCGCCGCCTCGGCGACCCCGGAATAATCCGCGAGCGCCGCGCCGGTGATCCCCGTAAGCGACACATAATAGACGAAACCGCTGGTGTTTTCGAGCACCTTGGGCAGGCGCTTGTCGTCGGTGGTGGGGGTCGCGAGGCGGATGAAATTCAGCCCCGCCGCCAGCGCCGGCACGCATAGCTCCGCGTCTTCCTCGGGCGGCAGATCGACGACGATCAGCCCGTCGACGCCGGCCGCCTTGGCCGCGACGAGGAAGGCGTCGACGCCAAACACATAAATCGGGTTGTAATAGCCCATCAGCACGATCGGCGTCTTCTGATCGCTTGCGCGAAAGTCCGCGACGAGCTTGAGCGTTTTCTTCAGCGTCGTCCCGGCCTTTAGCGCGCGCAGCCCGGCGGCCTGGATCGCGGGGCCGTCGGCCATCGGGTCGGTGAAGGGCATGCCGACTTCGATGACATCGGCGCCCGCCGCCGGCAGACCCTTGAGAATCTCCAGCGAGGTCGAAAGATCGGGATCGCCGGCCATCACGAAGGTGACGAGCGCGGCGCGATTTTGCGCGCGAAGATCTTTGAAGCGGGCGTCGATGCGGGTGGGCATGGGTTTTTGAGCGTCCTTGACGAATCCTGGCGAGCCCGCCCCTTCCGCCCTGAGAGCGGAGAGGGAACGGCGTCTGATCGGCTGCTTAGTCGTTAGACGGCGCCGCGTCCACTGCTTTCGCAGCGGCAAAAAGCTCCACGCCCCGCCTCCCCCGCCCGGCTCGCGCCAGCATGTCGCGATAAAGCGCGGTCAGCCGCTCCACATGGCGCGCCAGCGTCGGCGGATCGCGCCAATAGCTCTCATAGGCTCCCCGCGACAGCCGCGCGGCCAAAGCGGGATCGTCCAGCCGCGCCATCGCCGCTTGGAGCGCGCCGGCGTCGCCCGCGGAAAACCACAGGCCGCTCGCCTCATGCTCGATTTCGTCGCGCCCGGCGCAGCGGTCGGCGACGATGACCGGCGTCCCCAGGGCCTTGGCCTCCAGCACGGCGAGCGGCTGGCCCTCGTACCATAGCGAGGGAAACACCAGCGCCTTCGCCGCGCGCATGGCGTCGCGCACTCCGGCGCCGTCGCGCCAGCCGAGCAGACGCGCGCTCGGGAAACGCTGGCGCAGTTCCTCGGCCAGCGGACCGTCGCCGACGAAGACAGCCGTCACGCCGAGCCGCTCCGCCGCCTCGGCGAACAGAAACGCGCCCTTTTCCGGCGAGAGACGCCCGACAAACACGAAATCGCCGGCGGCGGGGTTTTCCTTGGGGCCAAGATCGGGCGTGTCGACGGGATTGGAGATTTGCGTCATCCGCGCGCCGCTCGGCAGATAGGGCGCGACGATGTCGCGCTGAAAATTCGAGATGCAGACATAATCGGAAAACACTTGCGGCAGCCGCGCAAAATTGTTCGCCAGCAGCAGCCGCGCGCCGCGCCAGATCTTGCGCGCATAATTGCGCTGATCGCAATTCGTCGCGAAGCAGGCTGGCGAGAGCGGCGTCAGCGCGCAAATGTGGTTCTCCGGGTAATTGTAAAAGCCGCCCGTTGGGCAAAACAGGAAATATTCGTGCACCGTATAGACCGCCGGCAGGCCGCTGGCCCTGATCGGCCGCGCGATGGAGGGCGAAAGCGCGCGCGCCCAGCCATGCACATGCACGATTGTGTTTTGCTTCGGCAATCGCGCCAGCAACTCGCCCAGAGCCCTGCTCGCGAACCCGTTCCATGTGCCCTGAAGCATCGCCGTCGCGCGCGAGGCGGCGCCCAGGAGATCGGTCTGGCCAAGACATATCACCTCGACGCCGGCGTCATAAAGCCGCTGATCGACCGGCGCGGCGGCGGCGAAGAAGATCGTCCTGACGCCGCTTCGATGAAGCCCCAGCGCGCTGTCTATCGCGACCTTGGCCTGCCCGCCGGTGATCGAGGCATGGTCGGCGCAAATCACCACGGTCAGGGGCTGGAGGGATGTCGTCATGGGCGATCCTTGCGGGATGGGAGCGGCGGCGCCCGTAAGGAACAGGCTTAGCGTTAAAAAACCGCCGCCGGCGCTAGTCGATTGCGTCATCCTGTTCGCCGGGGCCTGAAACGCGAGCCTTTGGGCACTCGGTCCAATAGCGCGCCTCGGACCGCGTGCCCAAAGGCTCGCTCCTGAAAGTTTTCAATTTGAGTTGCGCTCCCGCCTAATCGAACACCACGCTCAATCCGTGTTTTTCCACCTGCTCCTCGATGGCCTCCAAAATCTTCTGCAATTCGTCGATCTCGATCGCCGTTTCGTCATGTGGCGGGTCCCAAAATTCGATCTCGTCCAATTCTATATAGAAATCGGCGTCTTCCTCGAGGTCGGCGGGCGGCGGCGTGACGACGATCGTCAGCACGCGCTCGTGACTGCGAACGCGAATGGCGCCCTCGGTGATCTCGACGTCGATTGTAGAGCCGCGCCGCGCCATGATTGTCTCCCCCATCGCGCGCCGATCTTACGCAAGGATCAGCCCGGCGTGAACCGCCACCTTGCGCATTAGCGTCGGCAGGGCTTCATCGCCGAGCCGCGCCGCCTTTGTCCAGCGGCCCTCCAGCGCGGGATCGGCCGCGGCCGCCTCGGCGACGAAAACCGTCAGCTCCAGCGAAAAATGCGTGAACACGTGACGCACGCCGCCCTCGATCTCGCGCCACCGGGCCTCGATCGGCGCATAAGCGCGCGCCGCGCCGGGCTCGACATCCAGCGTTAACGGCGTCGACGGAAATTCGCTCATGCCGCCAAGCAGCCCCTTGGCGGGGCGGCTACGCAGCAAAACCCGGTCGCCCCGCCGCAACACAAAAACCGCGCCGCGCCGGTGCGGACGCGCCGCTTTTGGCGGTTTGACCGGAAAGGCGAGCTGAGTTCCGCTCCGCCGCGCGGCGCAGCAAGACTCAAGCGGACAGCGCCCGCAATCCGGCGCGCGCGGCGCGCAGACGGTCGCGCCAAGGTCCATCAGCGCCTGGGCGAAATCGCCGGGCCGCTCGCGCGACAGAAAACTCTCCGCATGCGCCGATATCGCCGCCTTGGCGCCCGGCAGCGGCTCGGTCACGGCGAACAGCCGCGCGACGACGCGCTCGACATTGCCGTCCCGCGCGACGCAAGGCTGGTTGAAGGCGATGGCCGCGACCGCCGCCGCCGTATAGGGTCCAACGCCCGGCAAGCCCAGCAATTGCGCCTCACTGGAGGGAAAGCGCCCGCCATGTTTCTCGGCGACGATCCTGGCGCAGGCGTGCAGATTGCGGGCGCGCGCGTAATAGCCAAGGCCCGCCCAGGCGGCGAGGACATCTTCGAGCGGCGCCTTGGCCAGCGCCTGGACGGTCGGCCAGCGCGTCACGAATTTGCTGAAATATCCCGTGACGCTCGCCACCGTCGTCTGTTGCAGCATGATTTCCGACAGCCAGACCGCGTAAGGATCGGCCATCCGTCCCGGCGGCGCGCGCCAGGGGAGAACGCGGCGATGGCGGTCCCACCACGCCAGCAGCGCGCCGCCGAGATCGGCGGCGGCGGCGGGCTTTCGGGGGTGGGCCGACGTGCGCGCCATGGGTCCGGGCGGTTGGAGAAAGTTGAGTTCGTGATAGCATGAAACGCGCGCGTCGGCCGGCGCGACGAGATATGTTTGGACGGATGTCTATGTCGCAACAAGGCGCGTTACGAGCGAGACGGGTCGTTTCCAAGCCGCTGGCGGAGCTGGTCAACCGCGCGCTCGATCCGTTGATCGCGCGGCGGGGGTTTGGCGAGGCCACGCTGCTCACCCAATGGGACACAATCGTCGGCGCCCGCATCGGCGCGCTGTGCCAGCCCATGCGCCTCAACTGGCCGCCGCGGCCCAAGAACGGCGCGCCGGACGCTGGTCAACAGCCGGCGACGCTGGCGCTGCGCGTCGAGCCGGGATTTGGCCTCGACATTCAGCATATGAGCGGCGCGATCATCGAGCGCGTCAATACGCATCTGGGCTGGCGCTGCGTGGCGAAACTGGCGATCCGCCAGGAGCCGCTCCACCGCGCCGCGCCGAAACCGCCGCGGGCGCCGCCGAGCGACCCGGCAGCGCGGAGGCGGGCCGAGGAGACGACGCAAGGCGTCGAAAACGACGCGCTGCGGGCCGCGCTGAACACGCTGGGCGAACGGGTTTTGGCGGCGAAGACTTCGAGTTGACGGGCGAGCGGTCACGCCGCCGCTTCGCGCGCCAGCAATTCTCGCTTGCGCGCGACGCCCCAGCGATAGCCGGAGAGGTCGCCGTCGCCGCGCACGACGCGGTGACAGGGAATCGCCACCGCGATCCGATTGGCGGCGCAGGCTCCGGCGACCGCGCGCGCGGCGCCGGGCTGGCCGATTCGCTCGGCGATTTGCGCGTAGCTCGTCGTCGAACCCGGCGGAATCTCGCGTAGCGCCTTCCAGACGCGGCGCTGGAACGGCGTGCCCACGATGTCCAGCGGCTGGGGCCATCCCTGCCCCGGCCGTTCAATCAGTTCCAGCGCGAGGCCCGCCACTCTCTCGAAATCCGCGCCGCCTTCGCCGGTCTCGGCGTCCGGAAAACGCGCCCGCGCCGCTCGCAGCAGCGCCTCGCGGTCGTCGCCCAGCATAAGCGCGCAAAGCCCGGCCGCCGAGGAGCCGATCAGCGCCAGCCCAAGCGAACAGTCGCGCAGCGCGAAAGACACGCGCCGATCCATGCCCGCCGACCCGGCCATCGTCTTTTTCATCGCGCCTCTCCATTTTCGCCGCGACCGGGCATGGCGCGGCTCTTGCGTGTAACTATATTTTAAACAGGCCTGTCGGGAAACCGACAAGGGAAGAGTGCTAGCGTGACCCGGAAAAAACAGGTAACATCTTGTAACGCCACGCAGTTTGCAACCTTTCCAAACTAGGAAACGTCATGATACTATGCTCATGCAACGTCGTCTCCGATCGCGACATTCGCGAACGCCTTCGCGGCGGCAGCCGTCCGAGCGTGGGCGCGCTGTTTCGGCAACTGGGCTGCGAGGCCAAATGCGGGCGTTGCGCGCGCAATATTGTCGCGGTCGTGGACGAGCACCACGCGGCGATGAGTGAATGCGCGGGCGGCGGCTGCGAGGATTGCCGAGTCGACGAAATGGCGGCATGAACCCGCGCGAGCGGAATGTGAAAAGGAATTTATAATGCGCGGCGACGTAAAAGTTATCGAATATCTCAATCAGGGTTTGCGTAGCGAACTGACCGCCGTCAATCAATATTGGTTGCATTACCGAATTTTCGACAATTGGGGCTTTACGCATATGGCCAAGAAGTGGCGCGAGGAATCCATCGAGGAAATGCAGCACGCGGATAAATTCACGAAGCGCATCTTGTTTCTCGAAGGCTTTCCCAACATGCAGACGCTGAATCCGCTGCGCATCGGCGAGAGCGTCAAGGAAATCATCGACGCCGACCTCGTGACCGAGATCGAGGCGCGCGCTCTTTACCTCGAGGCGGCGGCCTATTGCCTGTCGATCAACGACCGCGTCTCCCAGAACTTGTTCGAGGAGATCGTCACGAGCGAAGAGCGCCATATCGACTTTCTGGAGACCCAGAACGAGTTGATCAAGCAACTCGGCGTCGAACTCTATTCGCAAAAGCAGATGGGCGAGGCGGACTCGTAAGACCGCCTGGCGGCGGGGGCCTTTCGCCTCCGCTTTCCAACCCCTTTTCACAAGCCGCCGCCGCGGCGCGCGAGGACCTGGGCCGGCGCCTTCAGAACGTTCCGGCGACGGCGAATTGCACGAGGTCGCCGCTAAAGAGAATTATGGAGACGGCGCAGGCGAGCATCAGCGCGCAGCGTATGGCGGCGGGGCACAGGGGAATGAGGGCGCCATTGAACATGGAAAACTCCCTTACGCTTGCCGAAGCGGCATGCCGACATAAAAGCAAGAACGCCCTCCCGACGTTGTGCTCTGGCGCACATGGCGAACCCCGGCCGACCTCGAACTGGCGAAAGGCGAGATTCGCGATCCGGCATCTTCAAAACTCCCCGGTGACGACGATTTTCACGACCTCGTCCTTCAACAGAAGGATGACGGCGGCGATGACGAGCATGAGCCCTCGGCGGATGGTGGCGGCAGTCCGGGGAATAAGGAGAAACACGGGAACTTCCTTCGCGCTTGCCAAGGTGGCATGCGGGTGATCAAAATAGAAAATCGGTCCTCGCGCTGTGCGTTCGCGCACATTTCAAGCAAATATCGGCATTAGGACAAATTGAAAGGAAGTTTTAACATCCTATGCATTGCCAGACAGACAGCCGAGATCGCATTTTAAAGCGCCGCAATTAGGGAAAGCGACGAACAATACAAACTAAAAGCAAATGACACCTTTTGCCATGTTTTGCTAACCTTTTGGCAAGCGTCCCGATTAAGGCATTGTAAACCTTGCGCGAAAATCCGCGCGTATTTGTCACGCCTCAATGAACGCATGAGGCTTTCCGAAGGACGCGCCGAACGCTCGCCCTACTTCCGGGATGCTCACGCTTCGCTTCGAAACGGGAGGCCCGCTTCATAATCGGCGAGCAACTCGTCAACCGCCGCGCGCTCCCTCGTCAGGAACTCGGCGACAGCGGCGCCAAAACGCGGATCGGCGAATTCATGCGCCGAATGAGTGGCGACGGGCCGATAGCCGCGCGCGAGCTTGTGCTCGCCCTGCGCTCCGGCCTCGACGCGCTTGTAGCCGTGACGAATAGCGAATTCGATCGCCTGATAGTAGCAAAGCTCGAAATGCAGGAACGGCCGCTCCTCGACCGCTCCCCAATTGCGGCCATAGATCGCGTCGTCGCCGAGAAAGTTGATCGCGCCGGCGATATGCCGTTCGCCGCGTCGCGCCATGATCAGCAATATGCGGTCCGCCATCGCCCCGCCGATATGGTCGAAAAACGCTCGCGTCAGATAGGGGCGCCCCCATTTGCGCGAGCCCGTGTCCATGTAAAAGGCGAAGAACGCGTCCCAATGCGCGGGCTTTATGTCCGCGCCGGTCAATAAATCCACCGTTAGATCGTCGCCCAGCGCTTCCCGTCGCTCGCGCTTGATCGTCTTGCGCTTGCGCGATGAAAGAGCGGCGAGAAAATCGTCGAAATCGCCATAGCCTTCGTTGAGGAAATGAAATTGCTCGCCGATGCGCGGCGCGAAGCCGGCGTCGCGCAGCGCCCGCTCCTCGGGTTGCGTGGCGAAGGTGACATGCACGGAAGAGGCGCCGCTCGCCTCGCGCAGCGCGCGCAACGCCGCGACGAGCGCCTCGCGGGCGCCCGGAGGGGCGTCCTTCGCCACGAGCAACCGCCGACCCGTCACCGGCGTGAAGGGCACGGCGACCTGAACCTTGGGGTAATAGCGTCCGCCCATTTGTTCGTAGGCCCGCGCCCAGTTCTGATCGAACACATATTCGCCCAGGCTATGCGTTTTGAGATAGGCGGGCGCCGCGGCGACCAACCGTCCATCCGCATCTTCGACGAGCGCATGCGCGGGCGTCCAGCCCGTGCCGGCGCCGACCGATTTCGATCGTTCCAGCGCGAGCAGGAATGCGTTAGAGACAAAGGGATTGTATCGTTCGCCGGCGGCTTCGGGCTCGCCGAGTCCGGCGGGATTGGCGCATGCGTCCCAAGCCTTCGCGTCGACGAGAGCGAGAGATGGGGCGACGCGTATGTTGAAGGCAGCGGCGGACATGGCGACCGGGACGAAGGACAGCGCGAGCGTTCTTGCCTTCTATCACGAAAGAGGGACGCTCGGGACGCGGATCGCCATGCAATTTCGCCTCCACTGTCAAACAGCAAGTCGCGCGCGACAAACGCGCGCGGGCTCTTAAAAAAGGCGCGCCGAAATGGACCAAAAGCCGCATGATTCGAACACGATCACGGAGCTCACCCTGCGCCATTACAACCAGCGCGCCGAAGCGTTCTGGGAGGGAACGCGCGATCACGACGTCAGCCAAAACATGGCGGCGATGTTGCGGCACATTCAGGGCGAGCCACCCTTCACATTGCTCGACTTCGGCTGTGGGCCGGGGCGCGATCTGAAAGTCTTCGCCGACTCCGGTCACGTCGCGATCGGCCTCGAGGGCGCGCCGCGCTTCGTCGAGATGGCGCGCGAGCACAGCGGTTGCGAGGTGTGGCTACAGGATTTTCTCAAGCTCGATTTGCCCGAAGACTATTTTGACGCGATTTTCGCGAATGCGACGCTGTTTCACGTCCCCAGCGGCGAGTTGCCGCGCGTGCTGCGGGAATTGCGCGCTTCTCTCAAGCCGGGCGGCGTTCTCTTCAGTTCGATACCGCGCGGCGATGACGAGGAAGGCTGGAGCGATGGGCGCTACGGCGTATTTCACGCTCCCGAAAGCTGGCGGCGCCATGGGCGCGAAGCGGGCTTTGTCGAGATCGAGCATTATTATCGCCCGACCGGACTTCCGCGCGAACAGCAGCGCTGGTTCGCGAGCGTCTGGCGTCGACAGGACGCGTGATGGCGGCAAGCTTCGCGCGGCGAAGAGCGTCCCGTGCGCCAGCGCACAAACTTTTCGAAAGGAAAGCCCTAGCTTCGCGACATTCGCAAACAAGCGAACGACCGAAGGGCGCAAGACGGCGCCCAGACAATTGGGAAGCCTGTCATGTCCTTCAATCCGATGAAATTCGCGTCGCGCCCCATCCGCTTCGCCCTGGTGATCAAAATCACCCTTTGCTTCCTCGCCGCCGACGCGAGCCTCGCCGCCGCCGATGTTCTGCTGATCAAGAGCCAACAACCGGCCGTCGCGGTCAACGCCGCCGCCTCCACCGCGCGCGGCGCCGAGCAGGCCACTTTGGGGCGGGACGACTCCGCCAAGCCGGAATGCCGACAGGTGATTGTCGAAATCGACGAGGGATATGGCGTGAGCGGCCAGGTGATCCGTTCGGTTTGCCGCAAGGCGCTGTAAGCCGCGTCAACGCGAGGGTTCAAGTTGCTTACGAATGGAAGCCGCGGCCCACGCTCTTAGGGTGCCGGGCGAGGGCTCGGCCTTGATAGCTCAAAATGTATTTTGCCGCGAAACCGCATGACAGAAGCGACGGCGCGGTTAGCGGAAGCATATCCGTTCAGTTTGCATTCATCGCCGCTGGACTTTATCGCAAAATGGATGTTTCGTCATCGCGCGGAGGCGGCATGAAAAGAATAATATTCCTCACCCTGCTGCTCATCGGGGTGTTTGGCTGGTTCGGCGGCGAAGCCGCTTTCGGCGCGGAAAAACGCATCGCGCTGGTGATCGGCGAGGCCTCCTATAAAGAGCATCCGCTCGCGACCGCCGCCAATGACGCCGGGCTGATCGCGCAGACCTTGCAAGCGGCGGGCTTCGACGTGACCGGCGCGCGCGACCTCGACGAAGACGGGCTACGCCGCGCCTTGCGCGATTTTTTGGACAAGGCCGGCGCTTCGGGACCGGAAACCGTGGCTTTCGTCTATTTCGCGGGGCTGGGACTCCAGCTTGACGGCGAGAATTATCTCATTCCCGTGGATGCGGCCATCACCCGCGACGCCGACATTAGCCTGCGCGCCGCGCGCCTGTCGGACTATCTGAAACCCTTGGCGGCGCTCGCCTTGAAAACCGCCGTCGTCGTCCTCGACGCGGCGCGCGAAAATCCTTTCGCGCTGGCGGACCAGCCGATCGCCGGCGGGCTCGCGCTGTTCGAACCCGGCCCCAATCTGCTGCTCGCCTACAACGCCGCGCCGGGCACGATCGCCCCGGCGGAAGCCGGCCCCTACGGCGCCTATGCGCATGGGCTGGCCGAGACGATCCGCGCCGGCGGAATGCCGCTGATGCAGGTTTTCGACGAAACCAGGCTGCGCGTCTCGGAAATGACCAAGGGCGCGCAAATCCCATGGAATTCGACTCCGATCAACAGTTCCTTCGTGTTTTTCGAACGCACGGCGCAAGCGCCGGCGCGCCCCAGTGACGACGCCGCGTTGCGCGCGAAGCCGATCGCGCAGCTTGGGGCGCGAGACGCTTACGCCGCCGCCATCGAGCGCGATACGTTCCAAGGTTATCAGGAATATCTCGCCGCCTATCCCGGCGATCCGCTGGCCAAGCGCGTGCGCGCCATTCTGGCGGCGCGGCGCGAGGCGCTGATTTGGCGCCGCGCGCGGATGCTGGATACGCCCGAGGCCTATTGGTCCTATTCGCGCCGCTATCCGCGCGGGCCACATGTCGCGGACGCGCGGCGTCTGCTCGCCGTGCGCGCTAGCGCGCTGGAGCCGCCGCCGGCTTTCCAACCGGTCGACATGGGCTATCCGCCGCCGCCTCCCGAAGAAATGGTCTATCTCGACGGGCCGGAACTCTACTTCGACAATCCGGCCTTCGGCTTTCCACCGCCGCCCCCGCCGCCCGACTATTTCCTGCCGCCGCCGCCGCCGGATTTCGTCGTGCTGCCGCCGCCCTATCTGATCTACGACCCCTATGTTCTGCCCGTGCCGGTCTATATTCCCGTGCCGGTCTACATCCAGACGCCCGCCTATATCGCGCCGCCGCCCAACAATGTGATCTTCGAGAATCTGCATAACAGCGTGATGGTCGATCGCGCGAGCAACAATCTGGTGATCAAAAACCCAGAGGGGCATCTGCTGTCGTCCAGCGCGCTGACGGCGGTCGGGGCGGGCGCGGCGGGCGCGGCGATCGGCGCGACGCTGCCGCATTTTATCGCCAGGAAGCCTGCCGCCGCGCCACCCAAACCCTTGCCGCCGCCGACGGGCGCTCCCGCGCCCGTCGCGCCCATAAGGCAGCCTCCCGCCTTGAGCGCGCCCCCGGCGCCTCCTCAAGGGAAACCGACGCCTTCGGGCGCGGCGCCGACCAAACCCTCGCCGCCGCCGACGGGCGCTTCCGCGCCCGTCGCGCCCGCAAGGCAGCCTCCTGCCTTGACCGCGCCCCCAACGGCTCATAAAGCAAAGCCGACGCCAGCGGGCGCGGCGCCGACCAGCGCTGCCCCCGCGTCACAAGTGCCCGCGAGAAAAACTCCGGCGCCGGGGACCGCGGTCCCGTCGCGTGAGCGGACGCAAGACCATGGTCGCGGCGCGCCTCCCGCGCCGACCGCCCCCGCGGCGCCCCCAGCGCCAGTTGTCCACGCACCGTCGCCGCCGCAGCCGCCCGCGCCTAG
>PLZT01000503.1 GCA_003152255.1 Methylocystaceae bacterium
TCAAGTGTTAGATTTCCACCACTAGGAGCTTCGCGTTTTCGAGCGTAGTGGAAACCGGTTCGCGTCAAGAAGACGCGTCAAAACAAACGCCTCAGCTTCTGATGCCGACGCGCAGCCCCGGCGCCGGGCGCTCCTGCAACACGTTGCGCCGGAACTGAAACAGCGCGGCGGGGCGCCCGCCGGTCTTCAGCGACACCGCGCCGGTCGGCTCGACGATCGCCGAGCCCTCGACCAACCGCCGAAAATTCTGTTTGTGCACATGGCGGCCGGAGATCGCCTCGACCGTGCGCTGCAATTCGGTCAGCGTGAACTCCGGCGGCATCAGTTCGAAGATCACCGGGCGGTATTTCATTTTGGCGCGCAGCCGGCCCATCGCGGTGGCGAGGATGCGGCGATGGTCGTGGCGCATGGCGAGGCCAAGCGGCGCCAGCGGGCCGCGCCGCAACGCCGTCCTTCGCCCATCGCGTAGCGCTTCCTCGACGAGGCCGGCCTCGTAGAGCAATTCGTAGCGCTCCAGCACGTTTTCCTCGAAGAAGCCGCGCCCCTGCGATTTGAACAGCAGGTTTAGCCGCGCGCGGCGCGACAGGCCGGAGGAGGAAATCTCGCCCGGCGCCTCGTCGACCCAGCTCTCGAGGCCCGCCAGGATCGTCGTTTCGATCAGTTCGGGGCGGCCCTCGCGCCAGTCCTCCCAGGGGAAGAAGTCGTACCAGGGGCGATAGGCGTCGGCCCGGTCGGGCGCCTGCTCGCCGAGCCGCGTCAGCGCGAGGTAGCCGATCGAGACGATATGCGGGTCGCGGTCGCCGGCGCGGGCGTGGCGTCCGCGATCCCCGAAGGTATAGAGCTGCTCGACATAGCCGATGGGCGCGCCGGTCTGCTCGGCGACGAAGGCGCGCAGCCCGATCTCGAAGGTGCGGTGGCGCAGGGGATCGAATTCGCCGGAGGGCAGGGCGGTGGGCGCGTTGGCGTCGGGACGCAGCGTAAGGATCAGCGGCTCGTCCTCGCGCGCCGCGACGATCGCGGCGGTGAGGCCGATCGCCAGCGGCAGAGCCTGCTGCGTCGAAGGATGTTGCTCGGCAAGGGTCACGGGGCCTCGGCGTCAAAAACATTTATCCACGCGCCGCGTCGGTTGCAAACTCAAAATTGGGACACGGGATTTAGCTAAAAAAGTCAGCCCAATTCCATCGCGAAAGGCGCGCCCTCAAAGCAGTCCGCGCCGCGGCCGATGGCCGCCACCGCCTCGATCATGCGGCCGTCTCGGCCCAGCATCCGGTCGGCCAGCGTGACGAGGCGGCGGTTGGGCGTGGCGCTTGGCGAGGCGCGGCGCAGTTCGCGCGCGATCTCGAATTCGCAGCGCATCGGCTCCAGCGCGCAGGCGCCGATGAAGGCCGCCGCGGGCGAGCGGCTGACGCCGGCGTAGCAATGGATCACCAGCGGCTGTTCGCGGTCCCAGGCGCGCAGGAAGGCGAGCAAGCGGTCGACATGCTCGGCGCCCGGCAGAATATGGCCGTCCAGAGGGAGTTCGATGTCCGACACGGAAAGGCGCAAATGGCGTGGCGGCTCGATCGCGCTCGGACGCACCGAGGCCGCGCCGGCGGTCAGGATCGTCACCAGCGAGCGCGCGCCGGTGGCGGCCACCGTATCGACCACCTTCGCCAAGGGACATACGTAGAGTCGGCCGCGGCTCATCGAACCCTTTAGTCCCTCACCCACGCGTTTCCCCCCGGACACGCCCGCTCTCCAACGCTCGAAAGCAATCGAGAAAGCGCTGCTGCGCCATGTCGATTGGCCGAGGCGCGAGCTGCTCGGCGACATCGATCGATATCCCCGGGCGGCCAAAGATGCGCTCGGCCTCGCGTCGTGTAAAGCCGGCGAGTTCGACGGCCTCGAAAAAGGCGGCGGCGCGGTCGGATTTTTTGCACAGCAACAAAACCCGCGGCGAGGGCGGGGCGGCCAGCGAAAAGCGCAGCAGGATCGCCCCCAAAATGCGGTTTTCGACGGTTTTATAAGCATCTCCGATCACCGCCTTGAACGGCGAGATCATGTCGCCGATCACATATTCCGGCGCGTCGTGCAACAGCATGAAAAGACGATCCTCTCGGGAAATCGCGGGTTCGAGTGCGCATGCGATTTTTTCGACGAGAAGGCTATGCTGCGCCACGGAAAAAATATGCGGCCCCTGAGTTTGGCCGTTCCAGCGCGCGACGCGGGCGAGCCCGTGGGCGATATCCTCGATCTCAATGTCGAGCGGGGAGGGGTCGAGCAAATCGAGCCGCCGCCCCGACAGCATCCGCTGCCAGGCGCGCGGCGGTTCGGCGTTCTTGCGTATGGTCAAGGCGGGCCTCCCGAGGAGCGGCTGTCATAGCCTTCGCGGGGGGAGCGGGGAAGGGCGGGGGCGCTTAAGACGACGGTGATCTGATCGCGCATGGAAGCGATGCGCCGGATTTTCGACTAATAGGTGAAGGATTCGTTTAGATTCAAAAGATAGCGTTCAAACCATGCGTATTCGGCTCATCATCTACGCCTTTATAATCGCGCTCGCGCTTGACGTGGGCCTTAATGACGGCCGCTATCTCAAGATGGCGTTGCGAAGCGCGCAATATCGCGGCGATCACGTCGGCGTCGAAGTCGATAACGGGATTTCGCAACGAATTCCCAAGGTTCCCGGCCTTCGGCCCAACGCGTAGCGCGAGGGTCGAGGCTCGCCGCCCGTCAGCCCAAAACCCAACCGTTCGGCGTGGAGAGGTTCGGCCTCGAATGGGTGATGGAGTTCGTGTTGGCCATCGCGAAGCCTTCCGCCGCGAAGAAAGTGGCTGTCGTGAACACGGCGACGGCGATGGCGAGGCGGCGAAACATGGCGGGGGTCAACATCGGGGCGTTTCCTTCTGCTCATGCCCGTTTCGGGCATGACGGCAGTTGACCCCAAAAGCCGTCTGGCTTCCGTGCGCCGGCGCACATGGTGAATTGTTTCTTGTCGGGGACGCCCCCGCCGCGCTTATCGATACCAGACGTAAGCGAACGACACGGCGACCGCCAGGATGAAACCAATCATGAGGCTGCGCAGGAAGCCGCCGCCGCCGAACTCGTCCATGTTCATACCCCGGTGGGGCGCGCGCCCGCGAAGCCGCGAGGCGCGGGCCGATGACGCCGCGTCGTTTCGGCATCATAGCGGCCAATCGCCGCTTTATCCAAAGGTTATGACCGGCGGCAGGCTCCTGGTCTTTCCGGTCCGGATCGAACCGGAAAGACTCCAGGTTCCCCTGTATAGTCACGCCTTTCGAGGCAAAATCGGCGGCTGTTTTCGCCGAAAGCGCTCTAATGGGCCAAATTAAAGAAGGCGGCGACAGTCGTAAATGTCACCGCGAAAATAGCGAGCGCGCCTGCGAGCTTGACGAGATCGCCCATGTCCTCACGTTTTCGCACCGGAGACTCCTCTATTGCAGTTTGGGCGCAAATTGCATTTAGTGGACTCTGCGCCAATTGCATCCGTTGCTCAATATGACGAGAGTGCGTCATCTCAGCGCGGTCCGCGGCCGCGCGGCCAAGCCCGCGCCGGCGCCGTGGCCGCGAGCGCCAGATAAATGAAGGCGCTATTCAGGCGAGCGTGATCACGGCCGCAATTCGAACGGGAAGAGTGGAAATGTTCCGGCGCCGCGCGCCGGGGCGCTCATGACGATCGAGCCGGGATCTCCGTTCGTCACGGCGCTCAAGCTTATCGCGATAGGTGGGATCGGCCACGGCATCGGGTCGCGCCATAAGTCGAAAACGCGCCGCCAGCGTTCGTAAAGGGGTTTCCGGGGCCAAGGAACGAGTCTCCGGCGGCGAGGAAGCGCGTCAAAGCCGCTCCCGATCCATTCGAATCCTGAACCTTCGCGACCGTCGCGTCGCCGGAAGTGAACTCTCCAAAGAACAGACGGGTCGGAAGCGTAATTAGTGGGCCGCCGAGAACGGACGAATAGCCGGTCAGCGCCGCCGGCGTGATGTTGTTCGACAGGAAATTATTCGTGCCGGGAGCCACATTGAGGTTGTTCTGCTGCGTC
Source organism: Methylocystaceae bacterium (assembly GCA_003152255.1). The sequence goes on from PLZT01000503.1 coordinate 4,038, forward strand.
GCCGTGACCATGACATAGGTCGCGGGCCGGCAATTCGAACTGGCAAGCGGACTTCCCACCGAAGTCACGACGAAGTTGGTTCCCGTGCCATTGTGTTGAATAATGACCCCGGGCGCCAACGGATACATCGTCTGAAGCGCGGCGCAATAGCCGAACGTCAGCACGTCGTTCGAGATCGTGGGCGCGACCGGGACTTGCCCGGCATAAGTGAAGTCAATCAGTCCACTGGACGGAATCGTCATGTTCCAGAGGCGATTGTCCTGGTCCATGAACTGCCTCAAGCCCTGGGTCATCTGAACGCGCGCGGATGCGGTCGCGCTGCTCGCGAGGACGCTTTGCTGCGGCCGGCTGTCATACGGCGCTCCCGCGGCGGAATAATAGGTCGCGGCCACGGGATCTTGAATGCTGAATTTCTCGGGCCCGACGAGGCATCCCCCGGAATAGTCGATCGCGAGAAGTTGCGCCGTCGTGGAAGGAGAGGCGGTCGCGCATTGCCACGAGCCGCCGTCGGTGAATTTCACGGAGCCGCCGCCGGTCGCCCAGGTTCCGATTCTTTGGTTTCCATTGATGGAAACGCCGCTGAAGGTGATCGGACCGTTGTTCGTTACATAGGAAGCCGGGATTTGGCCGTGCGAAAATTCGTTCAGATTGACCATTCCGCCACGGAAAATAACGGGGTCTGGGAATGCGGCGTTGCCGGTGAAGTCGCCAATCCTGACGATGTTTTCGCCATAGATATTGTCGATCACGACAGGGCCGGCGAAGGCCATATTGTCGAATCGGAACAACTCATAGCCGTCGCCGGCGGATATGTTCGTCATCGGCCCGTTGAATTGGCCCTGCGCGACGCCAAAATCCGAGTTGGTGAGCGCCGCGTAAAAATGCTCGAGATTGAGGTTTGCGCGATTGCGATTGCACGATCGCGATGTCGTAGGCGTTGTTCGCGCCCCTGAAATTGACGATCTTCGTGAAGTCGCCATTCGACGCGCAGCCGAGGCCGTTCGCATAGGCGACGCCGAACCCGTCGATTTCAACGTCCTCCATCTTCACGTCGCTGGACGTGTATTTGCCGAATTGCGTTGTGATATTCGTCCATGCTGGAAAGCTTAGATCGGGATAACCGACGCGCGGCGCCCCGCCACAATAGGCGTCCTCGGTCACGCCGGCGAAAGGCGCGTTGGTTTGCAGGCCGCCCGGAGCGGAGGCCGGGGAAAATTCCGGCGCGACCCAATCTTTTCTGTTGTTCGAGAACGAAGGCTGCCCCTGACCATAGACGAGATAGTTGTAATTTCGGCCGATGATGGCGACGCCCGCGAGGCTCGAGGTTCGCACCGCCTGGAAGTTCATGAAGGGCTGATTGTATTGCGTGAACAGCAGGACCGTCCCGGGCAGGCCGCCGTATGAGTTCCTGTCTCCGCCCTTTATGTTCAGCGTGTAAAAGCCGTTTCCCCAACCGGCGTTCAGCGAAGATTTGACCGCGAAAATCCCGTTCGGGAATTTGAAATGCGGATAGCGGTTGCGCATCCCGAAATCGAGCGCGGCCTGGATCGCCGGGGCGTTGTCCGTGCCCGTCATATCGTCCCACCAGGCGGCGAGCGGGACCGCGTTCATCGCGGGTATCCGCTGCGATACGGCGATTTTGCCAGACCCGACGGCCGATATCGTCGCGCCCGGGGGAACCATCGGCAGGGACGCCGCGGCGCGTGTCGCCCAGTTCACGGAGGTGAGGCGCATCCCGGCGACGCATCCCGCCGTCGACGAGACCGTGAGCGTCCCGCCGCCCGCGCTCGTTCCGGTGAAATTGCAGCCGCCCAGCTTCCACGCGCCATCCGCGACGAGGCCGAACTCGCCGATGTTGACCGGGTTCGTGCTGTAAACCGGATCGAAGATTTGGCCGCCGACCTTGACCTCTCCCCAAACCCCCGTCGCCGAAGACGCCGCCTTGAACCAAAGCGGCGTCGCGTCGGCCCCGGCCGGCGGGGGATAGGTTCCGGTGACGGCGCGCACATAAACATGGGTCACGCCGGCCGGGAGCCGGTTCCGCGCCTTGAATTGCGCGAACGTGTCGAAATAGGCGATCGAGCTTTCGCCGGCGATCGGCGGCGCGTCGGCCGTGAAACCGCCGGTCCTGAGCGGTGCGGAGTCGAGCCCGCCGGCCACGCGGAGCGCCGAACTGGCGACGGGCCGCGAGGGAGCGCAAAAAAAAAAAAAAGCGCCAGCGCCACGCAAGCAAAGGACACGAGGCGAAGTTTCATGGCGCTCCTTGGTTTGGACAGGCGGCGACGCCAATCGGCAACCGGCCCTGAAGCTCCGGTTTGATCGGCGCCCCGCAAGCCCGCCGCGCCCCATTCTCGAAGCCTTGCCGGCTGTCTGTCACTGATCGAAAAATCAGTTATTTATGTGGCCGTCGTCCTTCCCGGCGCCGTCAAATTCCATACGGATGCAGCCTAAACGACAAACCGCGGAAGCCGGACGTGAGCAGGCCGACGCGCGATATCGCGACTCGGTGATTAAAGCACTTCGCAATTCGCGAAGCGGGCTTCATTCACAAAAGAAGTTTCGAAAAACCTGCCTCGTATAGCGACGCTTGTAAACTTAGAAGTTATGACTTACATACAATAAATCGAGTTTTCGGCCGAACGGCTTTGCGATGACGCCAGATTCTGGTGTTTTCGCGCACGACTTCCTCCCCTGAACATCGATCGATAGGGTGCCGCATTTCGTGGGCTCCCGACACTTGTTCTTGGAAAGGACATGTCATGCAGAATGGTACGGTAAAGTGGTTCAACGCGCAAAAGGGTTTCGGATTTATTCAGCCGGAATCGGGCGGCCCCGACGTTTTCGTTCACATTAGCGCCGTTGAACGCGCCGGCTTTAACGACCTCGCCGAAGGTCAGAAGCTCGCTTTCGAGGTGGTCGCCGATGGCCGCAGTGGGAAATCCTCGGCGGATCAATTGAAAATGGCCGACTGAAGCGAAGTCTAACAGAGAAAAAGGAGAAAGTCATGGGAGCGATTCTTGAGTTGACGACCTATGCGGCGACCCCGGTTGGCATGATCGCGGTCATCGTCATCGGCGCCGCGGCCTACTTCGGAGCCCGTTGGGTTTTGGCGGACTGAGGTGAAAATGCCGATCGCGCCCCGACCGCGGATGTACCGGCGGCGGCGCGAACGGTTTTAGTCCTGTCGCGAGAGCGAGCGTTCGCCCGGTCTTGACGTGGGTGATTGGGCTTAACAGGCCCAAAAGCCCGCGCGGCGTCTGGATTATCAAGTCTTCGGCTGTTCAGGCTCGCGCCGGGCAGCCGTTTTCGATAGAGAGACATGTGTCTTGGACGCGGGCGAGCCCGCGCCGCCTTTTATTTATACGATCGCCGCGATGCGTTCTTCTTCAATCGGAGGGATGGCGCTCTCCTCGGCCGCGGGCGAGACCAGATCGTCAGCCAAGACCGGAGCGGCCGCGGCGCGCATCTTGATATAGGCTAAACTCATCATCGTCCGCTTTGGCGGCGAATGCGCTATCTCCACGGCTTGAAAAACGGCGTCACAGCTAGCCCGTCTTATTCACCCGCCCGACGCGCATTGCTGATATTATTCGCGCCCTGATTGCGGACGCAATTCCGCATTGCGTGTTTTTCGCTGGGTCGATCCGCACTTT
>PLZT01000318.1 GCA_003152255.1 Methylocystaceae bacterium
TCGCGCCGAATTTCGTCTCGGCCTTGCGCAACAGCTTGTCGCTGACGTCGCCGAGCTTGACGCGCAATTCGCGCGTCGTCCGGGCTTCCTCCTCGGCGGCGATGCGCGACAGAATGATTCGCGCGGCCTCGCGCGCCGCCTCGCTCCATGGCGCCGTGAGCGACGCCACGAGATTGGCCTGCGAGCGCAGGATCACGCCGTCGTCGAGGGTTTTCAGCGCATTGGCCTTCAGCGTCGCGCCGGTCGTGGTGATGTCGACGATGAGATCGGCCGAGCCCGCCGCCGGCGCGCCCTCGGTGGCGCCGGAGCTTTCCACGATGCGATAATCGGCGATTCCGTGCTCTTTAAAATAGCGACGCGTGGTGTTGACATACTTCGTCGCGACGCGCATTCCCCGCCCGTGCCGCGCGCGAAAACCGCCGCAGACATCGGCGAGATCGGCCATGCAACGCACGTCGATCCAGGCCGCCGGAACCGCGACGACGACATTGGCGGCGCCAAAGCCGAGCGGCGCCAGCAGCTCCACACGCCGCTCCGGGTCGGCGATCTCCTCGCGCACCAAATCCTCGCCGGTGACGCCGAAATGCGCCTCGCCACGCGCCAGCCGCGCGGTGATTTCCGACGCCGACAGAAACGCCGCCTCGACATGATCGAGCCCGCTGATCGTGCCGCGATAGTCGCGCGCGCCGCGCCCCTGCTGCAATTCGAGTCCGGCCCGCGCGAAAAAGGCGAAGGCGTTCTCCTGCAGGCGGCCCTTGGAGGGCACGGCGACGATCAGCCGGTCGGCGCTCTCCGCCCTGCGCGGGCGCAATGTCTCGACATCGCTCATGCGGCCTCTCCCGTAAGGCGGTCGATCGAAATGGCGGCGCCGACGGCGGGAATATCCGCCGACGCGCCCAGCGTTTTCAGCAGCCTGTCGTAGCGCCCGCCGCCGATCGCCGGGGCTTTGTCCGGCGCGCCGGCGACGCGCGCCTCGAACATGAAGCCGGAGTAATAGTCGATGGAATGCGGAAAGCGCGTCGAAAACACCATGTCCTCGAGGTTGAGGCCGCGCGCGGCGATGAAGCTCGACCGCGTGTCGAACGAATCGAGCGCGAAGGCGAGGTCCGCGCCAGCGTATTTCGCGAGCTTGCGCAGCGCGGCGGAGGCGGCGTCGGGCGCGGCCTCTATGTCGAAGAACGCCTCGATCAACGCGCGCTTCTCCAAGCCGACGCCGGCGCCGTCGGCGAGCGAGGCCTGCTCCAGAAAGCGCTCGGCGATCTCGCCGGCGCTGCGGCCGCCGACCGTCGAAATTCCGGCGATGGACAGCATGTCCTCGACCAGTTTCTTCGCGCCGGCGGCGTCGACATTGGAAAGCGCCGCCAGCATGCCGGCGCCCGTCTCGCCGTTCCCCCGCGGGCGCGATGCGAAGATTTTGGGCAGCGGCGTCCCCCGCGCGAATCCGATTTCGAATCGCCGGCGCCAGGCCGGCGGCAGGCCGAGACGCTCGAGAAAGGTCTTCACCAGCCCGGCGTCTCCCAGCCGCACTTTTAGCCGCGCGGCGCCGGCGGCCTTGGCGGCTTCGAGCGCGACGCCCAGAATTTCCGCGTCGGCGGCCTCGCGGTCCTCGCGGCCGAAGCTCTCGAGCCCCGCCTGCGCGAGCTGACCATCGCCGACGCGAAAAATCGCGCCGCCATAGGCCAGCGCGGCGGGTTTCCCGGCCTCGGGCGACGCCAGATAATCGAGCGAGACGGGAATGGTGTATTCGGGCCGCAGGCAAAGCTCCGCGTCGCCGCCGTCGTTGACGAGATAAAGCCGCCCGCGAAAATCCTCGCCGAGCCGGTCGAGAAACACCCCCGCCGGCTGCAACAGCGCGGGCTCGAGCCGGGCGAACCCCGCGTCGACGAAATGCGCCAGCACCGTCTCGAGCCGTTCTTGTTCTGTTGGGCGGTCCGTCCGCGTCACGAGAATCCCCTTGCGTTTGCGCGTTCTCTTTAGCAACCGCGAACCCATCGCGCACCCGCTTTCGGTGGAAAGGGTGAATGGGAGGAGGGTTTTTTCGCGAAGCCAGGTCGGATGGGCGCGCCTCCCTTCTCCCGTGGAACGGGAGAAGGTGTCATGCGGAGCATGACGGATGAGGGTCCGCGGGAAGTTCCGACCCAGTCGCAACGCCCCTCATCCGACCCTTGCTGCGCAAGGGCCACCTTCTCCCACAAATGGGAGAAGGAAACGCGCGCCCCTCAAAGCCCAAACTTCGCCCGCAAGGCCGCGGCTTCCTCGCCCCGGCCCAGCGCGTCCAGCGCATCCGCCGTCACGCGGGCGGAGTTTTTGGTCCATGGGTGGTCGGGGCCAAGAATTTTCTCGTCGCCGGCGAGCGCGGCCTTGCCGAGCGAGAGCGCGCCGCTCGCGCCGCGATCCGACGAGGTGTAACTAACGAAAATATCGGCCACGCCAAAACCCTCGCGCCAAAACTCCGCTTGATGCGCCGACATGCGCGTCCATGCGCGCGGAACGCACATTCATGCGCGAAAATGCGCGCGGCTTTTAGTAGGCGTTTTTGGTGGTGAGCAGCGACAGCGGGGTCAGCGCGAGAATGCGCGAATTGAACATCATCGACCAGTTTTCAATGTGAAACAAGTCATGCGCGACGCGCTGCTCGATTTTTTCCGCCGTGTCGGTTTCGCCGCGCCAGCCGTTGATTTGCGTCCAACCGGTGATGCCCGATTTTACTTTGTGGCGCGCGAAATAACCGTCGACCACCTCGTTGTAAAGGCGATCCTCGACGCGGGCCTGCATCGCATGCGGGCGCGGCCCGACCGCCGCCAAATTGCCTTTGAAAGCAACGTTGAAGAGCTGCGGCAATTCGTCGAGCGAGGTCTTGCGGATGAAGCGCCCTGACGTCGTGGGGACGCGGTGTGAAACGCCGGTCCGACGCAGGATCGCCGATGTTTGTAAAGAAAGTTCTTATGGGAGCCCGTCGTCTTACGGTCGCCGCGCGATCGGTTCGCATGGCCGAATCGAAAGATCGCGCCCTCAAACGTCCGGGGAGTTCGCGCGGGCGCGAAAGGCGCCGGGCGTTACGCCCGCGCGGCGAAGAAAAGCGCGGCGAAAACTCGCTTCATCGGCATATCCGGCGCGCGCGGCCAATTGCTTGACGGGATAGGTGCCGGTCGCCAGCAACGCCTTGGTCGCCTCGAAGCGAATCCGATCGATGAAATCGCGCGGCGACTCGCCGGTCGCCGCCTTCAGCCGCCGGTGCAGCGTGCGCGGCGAGATCATCAAGGCGCGCGCGAGGTCGTGCGCGGTGAGACGTTCGTCTCCGAGACCTTTGATGATTTGTTCGGCGTCGCTCAAAAGCGCTTTCGCCGCGATCAGCAGGTTAGACGGACTATCGCCCGCATCGTGGGCGGACAAGGAATCCAACGCGACGGACTCCGTCGAACGGTCCGCCGCCTCTCGCCCGGTCAACGCCCGTATCGCATAAAGCGTGAGATCGACCCAAGACAACCAGCCGCTCGCGGCGATCACCCCATTCTCCTCGATCAACGCGGTCGTCATCGCGGCGTCGACCGAGGAGGAGCACCGCTCCTCGGCGTCTTGCAGCGCGCATGATTCAGTTTCGCAGCGACGGCCCAGCGTTCCCGCGGCTTCCAGCATGAACACGCCGTTGCAAGATGCGCCGATCAAGCTTCCCTGTTCGTGGCGCTGGCGAATCCAGGACGCCAGACCGGCCGCCCGCTCCGCGTCCATCGGCTCGCCGCGTCGATGGAATGCAAAACCGGGCAACAGAACCGCGTCGCAACTCGAAATCGAGGAAATATCCGCATCCACGGCGAAAAAACGCCCGTCGTCGTCCACGAACGGCTTTCCGTCCAAGCTCGCCGTCAAGACCTCGAAACATGCCGGGGCGCCGGTGTCCTTTGTAATCACACGCGACGACGCCAACAGCATTTGTGTCATTCCGATGAAATGACGAGCGATACATCCGTCTAGTCCGAGGATTACAACTTTCATTTTACAATTCTAATCCGCACAAACAACCTCGTCCATAAATCCATGAATTGCAACGCTGCGTCAAAATGCCACGCCTCGCGTAAATAATGTGGATGATCCCTTGGTTCCTTTTCCACCGAACGTTGCAAATATTTAATGTCCATTCTGCACTGAAATAAAGCATTGGCCCGGATTGCAACAGAATGGCCAACTTTCCATCCTATACATTCGATTTACGGTGGCCACATTTGAAGCGCCGGGCGGACTAAACGCCTTCGGCTGAGGTGGAGGAAACCTTATGACTTCAACGACGACGACGGCAGTACGCGTTAAAGACGACGCCGACGCCATCATCAATCTGAAGCCGATGTGGATCGGTCTTGGCGTTATGACCGTCTTTTATCTGATCGTGCGCGTCTATGAGCAGATCTTCGGCTGGCGCGCGGGTCTCGACTCGTTCGCGCCGGAATTTCAGACTTACTGGCTGAGCGTTTTGTGGACGGAGATTCCGTTGGAGCTGGTCGCCGGCATCGGCCTCGCCGGCTATCTATGGAAGACCCGCACCCGCGACATGGCGAGCGTGACGCCCCGCCAGGAAATGAAAGCCATTATCGTCAATATTCAGTGGCTGGTCGTTTTCGCGATGGCGATCTATTGGGGCGCGAGCTTCTTTACGGAGCAGGACGCGACCTGGCACATGACGGTCATTCGCGACACCGACTTCACGCCGAGCCATATCCTTGAATTCTATCTCAGCTATCCGATCTACTCGATCGTCGCGGTCGGCGCCTTCTTCCACGCCAAGACACGGATTCCCTTCTTCTCCAAGGGCTATTCGCTCGCCTATCTGATCGTCTCGATCGGCCCGTTCATGATCATCCCGAATGTTGGCCTGAACGAGTGGGGCCACACCTTCTGGTTCATGGAAGAACTGTTCGTGGCGCCTCTGCATTGGGGCTTCGTGTTCTTCGGCTGGATGGCGCTCGCGGTGTTCGGCGTGACGCTTCAGCTCTTGGCGCGCGTGCGCGCGTTGATCGGCGCCGAAGGCGTCGCCCTTCTGACCTGACGCGCAATACCGGGAGATGCGAGATAGCGCCCGCTTGACGCATCCTTCGGTCGAACGTTCTAAACTTAGTTCTCCCAGCGACCGACTGCCCTCCCATGGGCGTCCCGCTCCCGCTCCCTTAAACAGGAACGGGAGCGGGCTTTTTTTTGCGATTTCGGCATCCGCGTGTCGCCGGTTCGAGACAAAACGGCGTCCACCCCTCCCCCCGGCGCTTTCCCTTCCCGGCGAGGATCCGCTAATATCGAGACAGCGGCGCCTCGCGCGCGGCGGCGAAGCCCAAACCGCCCGTCATTCGGACGACGCGAAAATCGCGGCAAGGGTCAAATCCAAGCCTTCACTTAAAATCCAAGCCTTCACTTAAGATCGACGCCTTCACTCAAAATCAAAAACGACAAGGAAACGACATGCGAGGTTCGATGCTCAAGACGTTGACTTTGGCCGCGGCTCTGGCGCTCGCGCCGGTCGGCGTTCAGCGCGCGGCGGCTTTTTGTCTGTTCGGCGGCTGCGACGTCACCGAGGCGCAGGCCAAGACCGTGTTCGAGAACATGGTCAAGAAACGCTTCGACAAGCCGGCCCAGGTCGTCGCGTTCAAGACGCGCATGACCGAAAAGCTGGAAATGCACGCCACCGGCGAAAAAGGCTTCGAATATTTCTTCGACGCGACGGTGAAATTTCCCGAGGGCGCCAATCTCGAATGCAAGCCCGAGGGCGATAAGTTCGCGGAAGGCTGCTCGGCCAGCAAGCATTACGTGACCTCGCCGCTCGGCTCGGACCCCAAGGGCAAGCAATATGTCGAGCCGGGCCAGACGGTCGTCTTCGACGAGGAATATCGCTTCTACGAGGCCGGCAAGGGCTGGAAAGGCCCGGACGGCAATATCTACAACCCGGACTGAGCGGCACGGGTTTTCGCCTCTAGCGCGGGGTTGAGGCGCGGACAGGCCGAAGCCAATCGAGAGAGGCGCGGGAGCGCCGCCGCGTCTCTTTTTAGGAAGCCTTGCTTGGCCTCGTTCGACCATTTCGCCGCCGCCTTCGTCACGCTGATCGTCGTCGTCGAGCCCTTCGGCCTCGCGCCGATTTTCCTCGCCGCGACGCGCGCCATGGCGCGGGGCTCGCGGGCGGGAATCGCGGCGCGGGCATCCCTCTTCGCTTTTCTGATCCTCGTTGGCGCGGCGCTGATCGGCGAGCGGTTGCTGGCCGCGCTCGGCATTTCAATGGCGGCATTTCGCATCGCCGGCGGGCTCTTGCTGTTTTCAATCGCCTCGGAAATGGTGCTGGGGCTGCGCATCGTGCGCGACGCGAGAGCCGCCAAACAGGCGCTGGATGAAAATATCCACGACCCCGCCGCCTTTCCGCTCGCCATTCCGCTGATGGCCGGGCCGGGCGCCATCGCCGCGACCTTGCTGCTGGCGGGACGGGCGCAGGGCGATTATTTCTCGCTCGCGCTGCTGATCGCGGCCATCGCGCTGGTGGCGCTGATCTGCTTTGGCGTTTGTCTCGCGGCGACGCGAATCGAGCGGGCGCTCGGCGCCTCGGGCGCCTTGGTGCTGGCCAAAGTGCTCGGCGTGCTGCTGTCGGCGCTCGCCGTGCAATATGTCGTCGACGGCGTTCGCGCGCTGCTTGCGGGCTAGCGCGCTTACCGCTCGGATGGAATCATGCGAGCGTAAGCGCTCCAAGGACGCCCGAAATGCTCTCGAGCCTGCCGCTTCGTTGGCGCCTGTCACTGTTGCTGGGCGCCGTGCTGGCGCTCGGGTTTTCGCTCGGCGTCGCGCTGTTGACGCTGCACGCGGGCGCGCGCATCCGCGCCGAGGCGGAGGCCGCGACACGGCTCGCGCGCGATTTCGTCGAAACGGCTCTCGCGCAAGCGCGGAGCTCGGCCGACCCCTCGGCGGAGTTGGACCGGCTGCTGGCGCAAGGGCGCACGTTCCGCCATCTACGGATTTACGTCGAGGGCGCCGAACCGCCGCCCGCGCCCGCGGGCGCCAGCCGCGCGCCAAGCTGGTTCGCCGCGCTGGCGACGCCGCGCGCCAGCGTCGCCAGGATAGAGATGACGGAACCGCTACATGGCGCGCTGCTGATCGCGACCAATCCCGCCGACGAAATCGCCGAAATCTGGGAGGAGATCGTCGCTCTGGCGGTTGGCGGCGGGCTTGTCGCGCTGGCGGCCTTCGGACTGATCTTCGTCGCGGTGACGCGCACGCTGGCGCCCGTCTCGGCGCTGGCCGAGGGCCTCGCCCGGCTGGAGCAGGGCGAGCGCTCCTTGCGCGTTGCGCGCGGCGGCTCGCCGGAACTTGTCGCCATCGCCGACGGGATCAACGCGCTGGCGGCGAGCCTCGCGCGGCTCGACGAGGAGCACCACCGGCTGCTGCGACGCATGATCCATGTGCAGGAGGACGAGCGCCGCGACATCGCGCGCGATCTGCACGACGA